>JAPYUB010000020.1:0-14444 GCA_029942125.1 Candidatus Thalassarchaeaceae archaeon
GGCACACACGGATGTTGAAACCCATTGTTGATCGAATGTCAAATATCGATCCGTCAACTCTGACTTGGATTAGTGTACTGTTCGCAGCGGGCTGTTGCTATCTCATTACGACCGCAGGTAGGGATTCTGACGGTGGTTGGCGATTACTCGGAGCGTTTGCATTACTTCTTGTCGCAGCGGAACTAGATGCCTTGGATGGAGCTGTCGCTAGAGCCTATGACAAGGTCTCAAAATATGGGGATTGGCTGGATCATACCATCGACAGAATCGTTGATTTAGCACTGCTCATCGCGATTGGGGTCAACACCGCCTGGATTACGGTGCATTGGCTTGGGTGGGCGGCAGCAACCATGACTTTACTCGGTTCTTACATGGGGACACAGGCGCAATCTGTGGGCCTTGGCCGCAATTATGGCGGCTTCAGTCGGGCTGATCGACTAGTCACGACTTTTGTCGGCCTATTTGTCGGTGCAATCATGGCCTTTCAAGGAAACTTAGACGTTGAAATTCCGAAAGTAATCGCAGATATCCTAGGATTCCATGGAATCAACGCACTGAGTGCTATTTTGATTATTTCATTGGCCGGGGGAATCTGGACATTTCTGACACGTGCCGCTTCATCTCGTAAACAACTTCTCGATGGAAAATAAAGAGCACTAATCCAACCCGCCTATAGGCGGGTTTGAAGCCGTCAGACTCAAATGTGCCACAAGTGCAGGACCAAGTCGAGGCTAGGCCATGCGTAAGACGAATTCTCGTGTTCCGATGATATTGATTGCCCTGATGCTAGGATCTCTGATGACTTGGGTTCCACCGGTTGCTGCAGCAGGAGAAAACAGTGAAGATGCGGAACTACAAGCCCAGAGCATCACTGCTATGTTCGACAGCACAACTGAATCGACAACTGTGTTCTGGAGCAATATCGCGACAACCGATTACCCGCTAATGCTGCAGATGCAACAATCTCGATATTTGGTCTACCGCGGCAATGTGCCACTGAACGAATCTGTTGTCGCCAATCTGCAACCTTGGGCCAATGTTTCAATGTGTCCAGGTTTAGTTGGATCTTGTTCGGAAGGGACTTTTCAAGAGACATACCCACTACCTGCTGGAACCAACGGTACTTACTACTACGCCATTGTCACATATTTTGAAAACAACAATGATAACGACAGTGGAAACGATTACAGTTACATCATCAATCAAGTGACATTTTCGCCAGTATTTGTTGGAAATTACATCCATAATGAAGCCAATTTATCTGCTGGGGTGATTGAACTAACTAACGAGATTACTGCACCGTTTTTCGTTCAAGCAAACTATGTTGAATCTCTAGGGGTAACGGATATCAGTTGGGTGAATTTGAATACCATCGTTCCAGACAGTCTTCCTGAAATTGGAGAATCAGCCTACCAGATTTCAGTGTATCGACATTTACAAGTTGCCAATAGAGAGACCTGGATGGGGATCTCCAAGGAACAGATTGCTCAACTGGTTGCGGGTGATACCTTTTATCGATACTCCGTGCCTGCGGAAACTGACATTGACGCTTACTACACTGTGACCTACTTCTACCTCGGCTACGAAGATGTTCGATTCTTGGGGACAAATACGCTTGAAAATTTCATTCATGAAGACAATGTAGCTCCTGGTGCAATCCAAGATGTGGCTGCTTCCTTCGCTGCTGAACCCGCGGGAGGCACCGGAAATACAACCATCACATGGACCGATATTGAATCTGAGAGTGGCGAGACTTACCACATCTGGCGCTCGGGATTACCCATCAACGATACGACATCGGACGGTGTCGAGATGATTGGAACTGCCTCTGATGAGGACGGAGTCTATCGCCACGAAGTTGACCGCGGTATGCTAGGCCTTGCCTACTATGCAGTAACGGCTTCCGACGGAAATGGAAATCACAATAACGTCGTCACTGAAAGTGCCGCATTACAATTCGAAGATGCTGTGGAAGAAGATACCTTCACGCCATGGGTTGCTGAACCTACCAACGTCTTTGCTGAATATCTTGGTGGCGGGCAGACAACCGTGACTTGGACCGACCAACTCGGCGTCGAGGGAGAACAGTATCACGTTTGGCGATCTAGTGTCCGTTTGACATCTCTATCGAACCTTGAATTGGTGGCTGAACTGGTCGCCACTGTTCCTGATTCAGTGGAAACGGTGAATATCGAAATTGAAGATGATATCGATGAGCCAACTTACTACTGTGTATCGAGTTTGGCGCGTTACAGTCTTTCATCGCAACCTTACGAAGATATGCGCTTCATGGATAATTGTTGGGGACCCATCGATGAAGATACAAGAAATCCAGACCTCGCCTTCCTACAAGATGCGTACATGACGGACCAAGGTGGTGACAAAATCACTCTACTACGTTGGGTCAATTCAATGTCAGAATCTGGTGAAACGTACCAGATATGGATGTGTGATACAGACCCATTTGAGGGCAATACGTCGCTGATGAATGGAGATGTTATTTTGGATGAAGGTTGGGTTCCAGTCCTTGATCCGATTGTAGCACTTTCCAACAATATGCCCGATTTCACCAGAGCCATTACTCTTGAAGACAATCTCAACAAACAAACTTGGTATGCCGTCACAATTACCGATCAATATGGTAATTCAAACACTCAATTCTCAATGTCGATGAATGCCCGCACTGTGATCGAAGATACCACCCCCCCAGAACTAACTATTGAAGTCAGAAATGAGGCGGGAGAAATTGTCGATGCACTCCGTGCAGGTGATTATCAATTGCGCATCTATTCAAACGAGCCCTTGAGCGAGTATCCGATTCTGGATATCACGACATCAGATTACGCTGTAGATGAATTCGGAACCATCCTCAGTGGTGAGTTTTTCACCGAACGCGGCTCGACCGTTCGAGCACAGCCTCTGCAAGGAAGTGTCGAGAATGCATATCGATATTCCTTTGAGATTACCAGCCAAATGGAGACTGCTGATATACACGCAGTGATTACCATCCGTGACTCATCACAAAATCAGGCTATCGTCGATGTATTGGGCTGGTCAATCGATTCACAATTGCCAACCATCGAAGTCTATGCGCCTAGCCAGAACAGTCTCTACCTATACGGTGAATCAATCCATGTCTATGGTGCAGTCTCCGATGACGTCGGGGTGACTGCTGTTGAAGTGAAATTCCGTTACTATCAAAACAACTTGATGCGAGAAACTGAATGGTCGGCAATGACTGATTTAACGTCTCATTCAACCGATGAGAATACCGTTGTGTTCGAATGGTGGGAACCAGCAGCAACATTCTACGATCTTGGAAAGAACCAGCGTGTGTTCATTCGCGTCACTGATTCATCTGGAAATGAGCTAGAATGGAATACACAATTCACAGTTGACAATTGTGTTCGTACAATCCTTGACTACCAAACCGCATGTATAGGACAAGACGTCTTTGAACCGGAAGCAGAAGAAGAACCAGTTGAGGAAAGCTACTACGAAGGAGTCTATCTGATGGTATATGCCCTTGGTGGAATCAATGTTGTTCTACTGATACTCACTATGATGAGCGTTCTGATGTCTTCAGGCGATGGCAAGAAGAAGAGCGAGGATGAAGATGAAGACGACTGGATGAGAGAATTCATGGGTGGAGGAAGTGATGAAGGAGCCGGAGAAGCCGCTGATATCAGAGGTGATTTGGATAATGCTCCTGTCAGAGATTTATCCAAAACGGAAGTTTTGGAGCCGGATGAAGATCCATTTGCAAAGTCAGAAGGACGCGATATAAAGCGCCGTGAAAAGAAAGATACTGTTGACGACTCCGAGGATGACGAGGATGACGAGGATGACGACTTCGACGACGAGGAAGACGATTGGGATGATGATAGCGGACCCAAGAAGAAGACGGTCAAACGCAAGACGCCCAAGCGCAAGAGTATCAAACGCAAGAAGTAAGGCCAGGTGGTCTACTGTTCGGTATGGGAGATCCAGCGACGGTTATTGACCAATATCGCCGCTATGTCCAAGATGGACGCCTCGAAATCAGCGAGGTCATGGCCTCAGAACTCAGTGAGTTGTTGTTGTCCAAGAAAGGAAAATCACTCGATGAACAAGGCCATCTAGTCACTGCCTTACGCGACCTCGCTAAAATCCATGAGATTCGAACCAAATGGAAAGAAAGTCGGGCCGCTGCATCGATGCTTGTCAAAGCACGAAAGCGGTACGTCAAACTTCTCAACGCCAATGGAATGCATACAGAGGCCAAAGCCTCAGCCAAAGCCGAGGCGGCTGATGAAGTGCAACGCGGGCGCGTGCGCGCGCACGAGGGTGTACTCAGAGCTGCTCTGTCTCATTGGAAGCGCGCGCGCAAGGTTCAACCCGGACTCATCGAAGCCTATTGGCGGCCTTTGGAAGCACATGAAAACATCAATTCTACCCTCAAAGGCGCGGGCAAAGCCGGCCTTGCTCTGGCCAAGATATTGACATCTGTTGGCCCTGTCAATCGTATCGGAGAATCATTCCAATTACAACCTGATAATACTGAAGCACAGCCATTGGAATCACTGCTTCCCAATATATCTAGATGGCTGAAACCAGAGTTGGCTCTTCCTGCGAAAGCATCGATTGCACTGGATGCATCAAAACGTGAATTGAATCGGCAGATCGCTTCAATCGAAACAGGAGAACAAGCAGCGAATGCTAAACTTCAGGCAGCCATTGATACGCTACAACCTTCAATCGATTATCACGAGTATTCCCGTAGCGGAACATCGTGACTATTCCTTTCCGAGATAATTTAGCCATTGTCGGCACGATGGGCACCATGTCCAGCGATTGCCGTTGTTGAGTGTTTCATGAGCGGGGCCTCCACAAGAGGTGCAAGGTGCATGAACAGATGTTTGTGTGATACTGGTCGCCGTTTCGACTTCAGTTTCGGCTGGGCGGCGCATGAACAGAACACCAAGAACGAGAACGGCAATAATACCGATGATGATAGCCGACCAAGCAATCATGGAGAGGCCGTCGCTTGCAGAGGAATCGCCTTCTACTTGCTCACAAGGCTCACAATCAACGACATTGCAAGTCTCAGTTACTGGGATTTCGTAAGTACCACCACAGCATCCATCACAAGTTTGCATTTCTTCTTCTGGGGGTTCAACTGGAGGTTCTTCTGTTTCAATATCATAGGTGAAGTTAGCCCAATATTCCAATTGTTGTCCGTCTTCTGATGTACTGATGAGTCGTAGAGTCAAGCGATCATGAGTAGCGCCACGTGGGTAATCAAACATGGTGTGGACTATGTCGCCATCAGGGGCATTGTCAGACCACCAAGAGATGGCACCTGGAGGCTCGATATTCAACAGCAGATGTTCTATGCCTTCTGTTGAATTCCAACTCAAGCCATAGATGGAAACCGATTCTGTGCTTTCAACCGTTGATTTCCAATCTACAGAGGTGGTCCACGTGGTTTCGCTTCCGATTGCATGTAGATTCAACAGCGCTGGCAACTCGAAATCTAGATCCTCATCACATCGAGTGGAATCTTCGGGGTGTTTGTCGATTGGCAAACCGGTGTCCGAAGCTGTTGGGCAACCGTCCCCATCCAAGTCGGACCAAGCCAATGGATCGGTGAAGAATGCGTCACCTTCCTCGATTCGCAGACCAATCATGTCTTCAAACCAAGTGTAGATATCGCCCCAACCATCGCCATCCGTATCCTGATGTTGCAATGGATTGGTGGGGAACGCATCACCCAACTGATTAGTGCGTAAACCATCGGTACCAAGTGAGTAGGAGTAATTGTCACCAATACCATCCCCATCTTGATCACGGAATTGAGAATCATCATCAGGGAATGCATCGCCACTTTCGTTTTCCCTCAGACCCGTGAGTGAATTCATTTCGAAGGCGTATTCATCTCCGAAAGAATCACCATCGGTGTCACACCACTGATGGGGGTCTGCAGGGTAAGCATCCCCATAACCAGCACTGAGAACACAAACAGGCCAATCTGCATCAGCATCCGACCACTGATCGCCATCGGAATCAGGGCAACCGCCTCGGTCGATGGATGAGGTGCCCCATACTGTGGGGCAACCATCGCCGCCAGCCCCAGGTGCGTTATTATCTCCATAGCCATCACCATCGGTATCGATCCACTGCAGTGAATTCTGAGGAAATGCATCATTGTCATCGATGACTCCGTCACCATCTGTATCAGGAATGAGAATCCACCACGAACCGGTGTGGTTGGCGACAATCAAACCGCCAAAATGGTCCATGACAAATCCGCGGGGAATTCCGGGGACAGCCCAAGTTGCCAATTGTGTCATGTTCAAACCGTCATAGAATTCCAATTGACCACTCGCGCTATTTGACGCATCACCACTGGCAACAACAAGGAAGGAACCGTCTGTGAATACCGCCCCAAAGCCTTCGTCAGTAAATTGGAACGACAGCATCTGTTGACTATTGTCTGCATCCCACACGATGGCTTGACCATCCCAACCGACAGACATCAGCACGTGTATTTCATGATGCCAAGTGATAACGCCTGTGTAATTCGAATGATTGTATTGAATGCCATGATCTGTCCATAATGCTGCGTCGGGATTTTCAGTTAGCCAAAGACGAACGGAACCATCCTGTGCAGAACTGGCTAACCATACACCGTCTTTACTGAATTCCATCGTCCAATGTTCAGTGGAATAATCCCATCCGGCAACCTCACTCATCTGATCTAAATCTAGGATTGATACCTTCCCAGCCACTCCTGTTGATGAATAATTCTGTGTCCATGATATTGCTAGAAATGGTTCCATTGGATGGAGATCAATTCGACCAAATGCTTCCATTGAAGGATGGTTTTGAGCGACGCGCCAACTCCACATTTCCTTGCCATCTTCGCTACAAGCGACGATTGCTCCATCCGAAAAACCGACGATGAGGAGTTGTTCACGTAAAACGACACTCTTCGCGAAAGGATACTCGCCTATGGGTTGATCAAAATCTGGATGGAAGCACTGATGGGTGATGCTGCCACTACGATAATCGCGCACTGTGGCCACACCATTAGATTCGGCAAAGGCAACAAATGGGTCGGCAGTGTGCAGGTCAATCTCGCGAAGATAATCGGGACTGAAGCGACGATGAATCTTCAGTTGTAGATTTGATTCAATAGTGTGAATCTCAATCGCACTGTCTTTCCCTGAAGTTGCGATTTTTAATCCGCTCTCATCTATTGCAATTGCAGTGACATCCGCGGGGTAGGGCTTGTTGTTCCAAATTGTACCATGCCAGCCATAATCTGCGAGAATGCCACCAGCCGAATCCATCATCAACAAACGTCCAGGGTTGTGAAGGCCAACAGCGATACCGGAACCATCAGGAATCCAACGAACAGCAGAGATGTTTTGGGGAACTGGGGCATACCAATTGATAGCACCAGTCTCATGGAAGAAATCGGTGACAACTCCTTCGTTTGGGCGATTATATCCAATCGTGTAGGTGTGACCTTGTGGGGAGAAATCAATCGCCCAAGCCATCGCCTCTCCACCGGCGACATTACGCGTCCATGATTGTGTGAGAGAGGGACCCTGGACATCCCATCCAGTGACTGTGTCATGATAGATTCCAGAACTGGGACCTTGAATGCGACTCAATGCAGCTACGAAGGTTCCATTGTTAGAGATTGAACAATCTGCACCCCAATCATTGGTGAAAACATGGCTACTATCTGGTTGAGAACCGTCGATGAAGAATTGAGTATTAGCAACGACGACCTCTCCGCCGATATTCGGGTCATCAATCGATCCACAGAACGTCATTCGACTACGATCATTGGTGATGTCGATGCCCCAGAGAGAACCGCCATAATTTCCATTCAAATCATCCGTCCATAGTCCGGTTCGCGATGAGGTTGAATTCATCGGCCACGGGTCACCATTATCGATAATTTCGAAACTATACCAATGAGCTCCGCTGTCTGCTGCAAGTACGTGACTGTCATCTAACCAGACAACGTCAACCAATGAATTGGCATGGGGTGCATGAAAAATTACTCGGCCATCCGAACTGTTCCAAACGGTGAGTAAATTCGTCGAGATATCAACAGCAGCAATCAATTTTCCATCCGGTGAGAAATCAACTTCCCAGAGCATGCCTGACGGTTGAGGTTGCCAGAGTTGGGGACTCCAACCAGATTGCCAAATTGGACGAGTCGCTTGATTCCAAGTCTGCTGCTGATTGATCGGAACAGAAGACTCTGCCGCCTCGTCTTGAAGCGGATCAGGTGTGCCCGACCAAGAACACAAGAGAAGGGCGAAAAGAACGAAGAATACGCGGGCGCGCATGATTTGCCTAGAATTGACCTCTAACATGAGTCTTCCCTCCCCTTGATTAACACAGGAAATGACTCACTGCTAACCACCACTCGGTTTTTTTTGTGGGGTCGCAAAATCGCATTCTCGCTTCATTTTTAGTCGGAACGGTTATCTTACCGACAGCGAGCCTGACATCATGCGCCATCTAATTGATAGGGTATTGGAATTGCAAGATGATGAAGAAGAAACGGATGGGACCGTCACCAAGGATGTACCTTCAGCAAACAATGCTGAATTGCATGAATTGTTGAAATCCCTCCAACCAAGAATTCGTGTTTACGGTTGCGGAGGCTGTGGTGGAAACACCGTGGATCGACTCAATGCAGCCGGATTACTAAACGAGGATTCTGTACGAGGGTATGCCGTCAACACCGATGCTCAACATTTGATTAAAGTCGGTATTGACCACAAGATTCTGATTGGACGAACTGCACGCGGCCGTGGAGCCGGTGGAGACCCCGAAAAAGGTGAGAAAGCTGCATATGAATCCGAACGTGCTCTATTGAAAACAATCGCAGATTGTGATTTGGCATTTGTGACAGCAGGCCTAGGTGGTGGAACCGGTACAGGTTCTGCTCATGTGGTCGCCCGCCTGGCGAAAGAGGCTGGGGCACTGACCATTGCCGTAGTTACTTACCCCTTCGAATCTGAAGGGACACTTCGACGACAGAATGCAGAGTGGGGCCTAGAGCGACTGCGAGAGGTCTGTGACACTGTGGTTGTCCTCCCCAATGAGAAATTGCTCTCAGTTGATGGTGTGAGAGATCTTCCTATTGAAGCTGCATTCCGAGTTGCAGATGAACTCCTAATGCGCAGTATCGCCGGTGTGACTGAACTGGTCACCAAGGAAGGACTAGTCAATCTCGACTTTGAGGACCTACGTTCAGTGATGCTGAATGGTGGTGGAATGGCAATGATTGGTCTTGGAGAGGCCAGTGGTCCAGACCGAGCTCAAGAAGCAACATTCGAAGCCTTGGACAGTCCACTGCTCGATATCGATGTAAGCGATGCCCGTGGGGCATTGGTCAATGTCATTGGTGGTTCCAATCTCACGCTCGGTGAAGCCGAAGCCTGTGCACAACAGATTCGTGAGAAGATTAACCCCTACGCCAGAATCATCTGGGGTGCAACGGTTGATCCTTCGATGGGAAGTGAGATTCGCGTCATGGTCGTTCTAACTGGAGTGAAGAGTCAGCAAATCTTCGGTGCTGCCGCTCATCAGCAACTCAGAACACTGCAAAACAGAACAATTGAGTTCGTCAACTGAGACTTTAACGGCCCAACGCCGACTACGTCGGACTCGCATTGTTTAAGAAAGACTGTCAGGTCGCGAGGCACCTCTGAGGTCGGACCATGTCTAGTGTGAACGATAGAAGTAGCGGGCAAACCAGCTCATTTGAAGATCGTATTCAGACTTGGCAAGACGGCATCGAATCGGGAATTAGGGGCTTTGGAAAGGGTTCCTGGGCTAGAATTATCAAGATGGCACGCAAGCCTAGTTCGCTTGAATTTCGTCAAACTTGTATCGTCTGTGGAATCGGAATGTTCATTCTCGGCTTTATCGGCTTCTTGATGTTGATTCTCATGGACAATGTACTGCCTTCATTCTTTGAATGGCTGACCAATTGAGGGGGATTAAGAAATGTCTGATGCATTCATCGCTTTTGTTCGACACGAAGACAAGGTACTGCTAATGCAGCGTGCTGATGGCGTTGCCGACTTCCCTGGTGCATGGGACGGCATTTATGGCATCGGAGATCCAACGGACATCGACGCTGTTGAAACTCGAATAGAAGAAGCAACTGGAATCTCAGCGGCCAATCTGACCTACGTTCGTAGTGCAGACGCACGCGGTCTGGAATTCGGCAACCGCCTGAATGATGTAACGCCTATTCTCTTCATGTCAAGCTCCCCAGAGGTTGAACCCCGAACCCTCTACAAAGAAGCGGAATGGATTGACCCCGGTTCTATTGGCGGCAAGTCCTACAGCATCCCACAAATTGGTGAGTTGTACGGTGACGTTGCATCTTATCTCTACATTCTCAAGACGACTATGGGGCAAGAACAGAAGGTTGCGAGCGAGATTCAAGCACGACTCTCAGGCACAGGTTCCCTGCAAGACATTCAGGGCGAAATCTTCGGTGTTCTCTGTGCACCAATGCTACGAGGATTCATCTTCGTGGAAGCAAGTGCATTTCATCATGTAGAGAAACTCATCGGTCGTGCTGGGGGTCGAACGACACCACTCAAGAATTGCCGAAAGGTTTTGCCAGGCACCTCACCACTTGGTGACGTGACACCCTATCTTGAGCCCAAGGCAGCAACTGCAGGAATTGAGGAAGGTGACATCGTCGAAATTCGGGCTTCCAGCTTCAAGGGTGAACGCGCTCGTGTCACCAACGTCGCTGAGAACAAGGAAGAGGTCACTGTCGAACTCTTTGATGCGCAGATCCCAATTCCAATCACAATTAGAGCCGATCAAGTTCGCGTAACACAGCGCGTTGATGAGTGAAATAAGGTCGCGCGCGCGTGTTATATACAGGAAGAAGGTCGCCCAGTTCCCCTCAATGGAGTGTTTACGATGTCAGCCCGCAATGAAACCCCACACACCATCCTCAAGACGCTAGGTCAGGAAAAGGAAGGGTGCAACGGTTCGTGGGATGCATCCACTGAGAACTTAACCATTCAGCAAGTCATCGAGGTCTCAGAGATTAAGAAAGACAAACTCACGGGAGCGAGCCAAAAGGCTCGCGCCCTCGAAGTCATGGGCACTTGTGTATCCATGCGAGTCAGTGTTGAGGGCATGCGCCCAAAGGAAGCCATTGCGGCGGTAAAAAATGGAGATTTTGATTCACAATTTAACTGAGTAGAGATCACGGATTGCGGGAGAGGGGAAACCCTCGTGGACCGCGGGGGTGAAAAAAATGGAAACTAAAATCAAACAAGCAATCGAACAGGCCATCTCAGATGCTCCTGAGCGAAAATTCGTCGAAACAGTGGAGTTCGCCTTCACAATCAAGGATGTTGACCTGAAGAATCCAGCCAACCGAATACAGGAAGAGATTCGTCTTCCTGCCGGTCGGGGTCGAACACCCAGTATAGCCATGTTCGCCGAAGGTGAAATGGCGACTAAGGCAAAAGATGCTGGGATCATTGTCATTGATCCAACAAAGATTGAGGAACTCGGTGGCACACGACAAAAGGCAAGAAAACTTGCACGAAAACACGATTTCTTTCTCTCTGAAATTCCTCATATGGGTCCAATTGGTCGATTCCTCGGTGTGGTTCTTGGTCCACGTGGTAAGATGCCACGACCAGTGCCACCCGTTGCAGATCCAGCTGCAATCGCGGCTGGATTGAAGGATGTCGCAATTGTAAGAAGCCGTGATAAGATTACTTTTCACACAGTCATAGGAACGCGCGATCTAGGTATAGAGGCACTGACGCAGAACGGCATGGAAGTTTGGAAGCGTGTCATGAGTAAACTTGAGCGCGGACCAGGCAACATTCGTTCATTCTACGTTAAGACCTCAATGGGGCCTTCTATCAGAGTAGAGGTGATTAACTGATTCCAAAGGCAGCACAGTGGAAGAAGGACCGAGTTTCAGTCCTTACTGACATTCTCAAGAAACAAGATGGTGTCATTGGCGTCATCGATGTTGCCGGAGTACCTGCGACAGCCATGATAGGCATGCGTCAATCACTTCGTCAGCATATGGTGATGACCATGGCCAAGAAAACGCTCATTTACCGTGCATGGAAAAAAGCCGGTAATTCAGGAGATGAACTCGACGCACTCCTAGATGGTGTAAAACAACCAATGTTGGTGCAAACCGACAATCTCAACGCATTCCAACTCTTTGCTGAATTGGAGAAGACTCGCACAGGTCGCGCTGCGAAAGCGGGAGATATCGCACCCAACGACATTGTCATCGAAGCAGGTCCCACTTCGTTCCCACCAGGGCCAATTGTGGGTGAATTCAACTCCGTTGGCATTCCCGCCAAGATTGAGAAGGGCAAGGTGGCCATTCAGAAAACAGTCACAGTTGTTGAGAAGGGTGAACCCATCAGTGCTGACCTCGGTATGATGCTATCCAAACTTGAGATCAACCCGATTGAGATTGGGCTGATTTTGTCAGGTGCAATCGAAGGAGGCATCATCATGGCGTCTGAAGATCTCGACCTTGACCTTAGTGGATTCACTGCGAACGTGAAGACTGCCACCAGTGGTGCTTTCAATCTCGCATGCAATATCGGATGGTTCACAAACGAAACCGTGCCAGTGCTCATTTCAAAGGCGGCTGGTGAAGCGATGGCGGTGGCTATCGAGGCCGGTATCCACAATGAAGAAACAATGCCGATTCTAATCAGTCGGGCACACGCCCGAATGCTGGCCGTGGCCAGCCAAGTAGACTCCTCTGCACTGGATGAGGAATTATCCGGTGCACTCGGCTCCGCGGCTACGGTCGCGGCAGCCGCCCCCGCTGCTGATGAAGCACCGGCTGAGGAAGCCGCTGCTGAAGAGGGAGAGGGAGAGGGAGAGGACGAGGGTGCCGAATTCGGTGGCCTCGGGGACATGTTTGGTTGATCCCGAAAAACCAACACAAAAAAAGGTGAAAAAAAATGGAATACGTATATGCTGCTATGATGCTGCATTCTGCAGAGAAAGACATTGACGAGAAGGCTGTTGGCGCCGTTTTGAAGGCTGCCGGCGTAAAGGCTGATGACGCACGCGTGAAAGCGCTCGTTGCAAGCTTGGCTTCCGTAGACATCGGTGAGGCAATGAGCCAGGCCATCGCGGCACCTGCCGCGTCAGCCCCGGCTGCTGCTGCTGGTGGTTCTTCCGACGCACCAGCCGCTGAGGAAGCGGCTGCTGAAGAAGAAGAAGATGATGGGGCGGGCTTTGAAGGCCTGGGCTCACTCTTTGGATGATCTCTCAGAATTGCAATAATCAACAACAACCAGGATAACAAACCCACATCGGTGGGGCGCCCCGAGCGTAAGCAGGTCGTTTGACCGAAGGTCAGACGAATGCCGGGGCTGCCTATCACCCGCGCCTCGTCCGTCTACATCGGACACAGCGCCCCTCCGGAGTGGTTTTCTCGCTCAGCAACGATTCGTTTGCTGCGGCACCCTCATGACTGAAACGCGTCAGCCTTCTTACATGGCCCGCCCAAGAAGTGTGACCTTTGAGGTGAACATAACACCTACACAAGCCATCCGAGCGTTCCGTGAATTGGCCGAGGCTGCGGATTGGAAATGGGAACGCGATGAAGGGAGCCGACTTGTCGACCGAATGATGATCATTATGCCAATTGCTCATGCGACCCGAACCTTCCGTCTAGTAATTCTAAATGGAGATGGTAAAGGCCTGATTCTCACTGCTTGGGAAGAAGTGTCTGGTTCGAGAGGAGGCATCACCAAAGTGGAGTGGGTTGTTCCCGGACACTTGACAGAGAAACCCTTCAGAGAATTACTGGCCGCATGGTGTGCAAGTCATCCAAATTGTCCGTGGCGCTGGTCTTTTGGTCAACGATCTGTCATTGGTTTCCTTTTGCCAGTTTGGCGCAGAAGTCGTAGAGAGTTTCATCGATTTGGACGGAATACCACCAAAAAAGGTTGGCCGTTTGAAGCAAAATGGCCACCAATAGGGTGGCCGGATGCTAGAGAAGAAGAAGAATAGCAACAAGAAGGCATATTCATCAACCACGCACGTTCTGATAGATTTGAGGCGGGCCCATGGATATGGACACGATTATTGACAAATGGTTCTCAACACGAGACCAGAAAATCACTTGGAGCATCTCAATTGCTTTCCTCATCCTCTTCCCTGTATACTTCGCAAACATCTCTGCTTTCCTGCCCGATGACGCCATGATTGGTGGAGGTGCAAGTGTCACTGGGGATTGGGAGGTCCTCTTCGAGGAGTCCGATGTCGCAACCTCCGAATCAACCGAGTTCCTGATGGATGGCGAAGAATTTGAATTTGAATTCACCTTCAATGAACCGGGCATCAATCTAGCATACGTAGAGGTGACCGTGTCTCATGACGAAACCGATGAA
>JAPYUB010000020.1:14544-20268 GCA_029942125.1 Candidatus Thalassarchaeaceae archaeon
AACACATGCCCAACATCCTATACAATGATCGTCCTACTCATTGAGAACTATACTGGGGACTCATACGAGACCAGTGGTTCAAAGGGTTCCATCCAGAATATGTGGACAGATGGTGGCAACGGAAGAGGTGAGTGGGTGTGTGTCATCACCCTAGAGACTCGCACCGGAAATAATCCGGGTCCTGGTCCAAGCCCTGGGCCAACGAGTAACAATGAGGATGGAGAGGACATAACCGTCTCATGGAGAGTCGTCGGTGTCGAGATCTCTGTAACACCTGTAGTAGAGATTGACTTGTGAGTTGAAATTCAAGTCTTGGCGACAATCTTGATGACATCGTTGTCGTTGAGTTCGTGATCAGCCCCAATGACACGGCCTGTGCGTCCATCGACAGCCCGAATGAATCCATCTCCGAGATCGGAGTGCACAGCATAGGCCAATCCCTTCGCTGTCGTTCCGCGCTGAACTAGCAGAGCATCTGGGAGTACGCGGCCGTCACCATCCGTCCAATGCCCCTCATCTTGTACTGGATAAGCCACAATGCGGTCTAAGCGCTCTCGGACGATGCGAGAGACCAAATCCACCAATCCTGTGCCTCCAAGGCGCTTTAAGCGCTCTGAGAGCGCTTCTAGGCCGTTTCTCTGGGCATTATTGAGCCCAGATTGGCCCGCTTCAGTCAAGGAGAAGTTCTGAGCACCGGGTGGATAATCGATGAATCCGGCTTTGGCCGCCCTGCGCAGTGCCAATTCACTGTCCGCACTGGTAGGCAACAGGATTCCGCCCTCTGATTCCACTTTGACTGCAAGAGCGTCCCAAGCACCGGCCTCAGCAACATCGGCTTTGTTAGCAGCCACACAGAGTGGGAACACGGCTCGCCTGAGATGATGTGCCAGTGAGGTGCGAACGTTAGATTTCCATTCCCAGGGAACACCAAGATTAGCGTTCTCAGCCTTGAAAGCAACAATCGCGTTCATGATCATCGATTCAGAACCACCGATTCCCGACAATTGAGCTGTGATGAAATCGATGAGACCACGGTCACCTTCTGCTTGAACACGACGAACGCCACGAGTCCAACCGGTGTCGAGTATTCCATGAATCCACATCGCCAGTTCCTCTACAAGGAAGGTGTGTTCGTCAATGGGGTCACAGGAACCGGGGCCTAGCGGGTTACCTTCGATATCCGTACCTCCAGAAGCATCGACAACTTGGATGAGAACATCACATTGAGCGAGATCATTGAGGAACTGATTGCCTCGCCCTTTCCCATCATGAGCACCAGGGACCAAACCCGCGACATCGACCAGTGTGACTGGAACAGTTCGACAATGTCCTATACAGGTGCCCGTTCTTGGCTCACACAGGCTCCCAGCACGCGCATCATCAGATGATAATTGTTCCAAACGGCCATCCGCTTCTCGCTTCTCACGAAGTGTCTGACAAGGGCAGTTTGACTCGGCGGGGATAAATGTAACACCGACATTCGGATCTATGGTGGTGAAGGGGTAATTTGCAATCTCAACAGCGCTCTCTGTCAGGGCAGCAAAGGTGGTCGATTTGCCCACATTGGGCTTGCCAACCAACCCTATGCGCATGGTCACTCTTCCTCATCACACCGATCGCATATGACGTCGAGTTCGGTGTCCGTCCCTGCACCGGCTGCAAGAAGTTGACGAATTGTGGTCGAGCCGGGGGTGAGAGCAATTCGGTTGGCAGAAGGGGATGTGGGTTCATCCGTACCCAGTAAGATGCCGCTGAAGGAACCACGAAGCATATTGAGCATCATCAGAATAGCGGCAATTGTCACAGCATAGAATGCGATGGAAGCCAACAAATCCAAGGTAGCCGTTGCGCTCATGTCAATGAGATCTGCATCGATTCCGTCATTGGCCACTGCTGCTGCATCATAGGCTGAAGAAACCATGCTAGAACCCATGCTGAACAAGAAGGTCAGAGTGGCGCCTCCGGCAACCATCCATGTGGTCATACGATTGGTTTCATCTGAATGCAACGCCCGTCCAGTTGCTTGAGGGAAGCAGGACATGACGCCACCCCATGCAATCATCCCCATTCCACCCCATAGGAAGAGAGTCTCCATGGATGAGGAGAGGTACTGAATCTCATTCTCTGAATTGGCATCTGAGCCCAAGAATAGGTGGCCAATCGCGCTACCGACGAGCAGGAACATACCAAGCATAACTGCGCTTGAGGCGGCACTGGATGATGCAAGTCCCCAGTTCGAGCGGGCCGTCTGGAAAACGTTCCCTGCTGCGGCAAGAATCGGAATCATGCTCGCTGCGTAGAAGATGGTTAGCATTGCTGCATCATTGAGTGGAACCTCGGTGACTCCTTCAACACCAATTGGACTGAGTGTCATGAATGTCATCAGAACGGTTGCACCGGCCATTGTCCGACTCCAAAGGGGTACTCCTGCCTCATAGGGAACAACATACAATGCAACCGCAAGGGCGCTTGCAAGCATTGGCAACACTCCTAGACTCTCGCTGAGAGCCTCATCGACTCCAAGCACAACATTGGCAGCGCACATGATGAGTGGCATACTGAGGCCGCCCACAATCAACCACTGGCTGGGCATGATTGTGTGATTGGTTCGGCGACCCAAAGTGAGTAGATGGTTAGCCAATATACCCAACATCACCAATACTGAGATTGTCGCTGCTGCAGTTCCTAGATAGTCACCCCATGTCCCACTCATGTGATCGCTGAGGAAGCCGAGTAACAGACCCATGGAGAATGCGTAAGAGACGAGAACTGCGTTGGTATCACTGGCTAGGCCAATTCCAGAAAGACGAGCGTTGATGTGAAGACCCGCTCCGATGAGAAGCATGAGAATTCCACCGGTAGCTGCATTTGTTCCAGCGGTCTGAACCGTGGCAACTGTCGGTTCGTAGTAAATGCTGGAAAGACTGGCAATTGCATCTGGTTCGTGGGCCATCCAAAGCCCGATGAAGGTGAAGGTCGCACCGATACAAGTCCAGAGCATACCATGCATCATCCAAGAAATGGAGCCTGAACCTTCACGGCCCTCAAAGAGGTCTGCACCGGGTCCCAATGCTTTCTCCATGAAGAAATCGGTCATGTCCCGAACCAGTTCCTGAAAGACAGGGACGCCACGATTAACAAGGGCCCAAACCAACAGAAAACTGACCCACAGCGTAAGGATATCAACAAGTAACATGCATCATACCTCCTAATCCTCTAGGGCTCCACCGACGACGGTAGCAACCATCATTCCGAACCCAATCATAATCCCAATCAAGAATATCCAGATGCCACTGTTAGCCAATCCACCGAACAGTGAGATGACATCACCAAGTGCTGGAATTTCAGAACCAGGGAACAGAACTCCATGAAGAATCAGAAGAGCAATTGCGCCGATAATACAGATGACCAATAGAACTCTAGCCATCGGTGGTTCATCGTCTCCAAGCGTGACATCGGGTAGATTTGAAGCGCCTGCCATTTCGGAACACTCACCAGGATTTGCCCTTTGGGCAACCCGGCCACCCGCAGGGCGCTCATAAGCGTTCGGCGTGTTAATGGACCCCCAAAGGGGGTCCTTATCTCAAGGTGAGAGAAGGGCTTCGACAGAATCCAAGCGACGATCTAGACCACTTCCAAGCGGCATCGGGAGAGATGTATCCAAGGTAATTTCTGTCGTCCATTGAACTTCACAATCACAAGACAAACCCTCAAATTCCAACAATGAACCAGAGACTGAATATCGTTCAATTGCAGCGGCAACTTCCTTGTCACAGCGACCACAATTGTGTGCTCCTCGAATGGAACCAGCCGCGGTAGGATGTACGATGAGTCTAGTGCGTTCCTCGCCATCCGGATGGAGATCTGAATGAACATTGCGAATCATCTGAACCAGAGACCAAAGCCATGGGGGGCGATACTCGCGATGACGGAAGATTCGATCGACGATTGTACGCCTCTGAATGTTCATCGGATTGACGCTGATTTCATCACTGTCTGCAGCGATTTGGCGAATCCATTTTGTCATGTGCTGGAGGGCATCACCTTCCGACATGAATGGTGGCTTGAAAAGCAAGTATGATTTTGCCCTCAAACCGTGGGATTGCAAGGTATCTACGGCCTTCTTCCAAGTCTTGATTCTGAACCCTTTGTTACAATGGAATTTGAGTACTTCATCATCATACGCTTCAAGTCCGATAGCAACGGTGCAGCCCGGGTGCTTTTCAGCGACCCAGGCCATCTTCTCTTCATGACATAGATGTGCTTGGGCTTCGACGATTAGGTGCTTGCCCATGGCTGCGGTTTCGGTGAGTACTGTTTCCTGCCAATCCACGGGATTTTCTTCATCCTCAAAGAACGTCCCCGAAGTGTAGACTTTGATCATGTCACATCCTTCAAAATCGTTGAGTTGATTCTTTGCAGCCAGCCACTGGGCATGGAGATTTAAACTGGTTACATCATCCCGGACATCGTTGAAATATCCACAGAATGTACAGCCAGATTTCCACCACCATTGACACCCGCGCGTGCGTAAGATGACGGTTGCGGCTGTGCAAGGTGTTCCATCTGGAAGGCGTTCAGGTGTTGTGTAGACCGTAGCCGGCTCGTCAGCGTTCCATGACTCGCGAATACGGATGGATTCAATCGAATTCTCGGGGGCTTTGACCAAATGATGTAGCTTGACCGCCTTGCCTGGAAGAACGAGCAAACCGGCGGTCACATCCTCTGCCATGCCCCACGGGGCATTGCTTTCCGTTTTCAATCCGTCGTCACTGGACATACACTGAATCTGAGCCCGCAATTTGAGTTCCACGATAACTGATGTACAAATTGACTAGGATACCTGATCCGTCAACGATGTTCAAATCATTCTCCATGATTGTCAGAAACTCATTAGTTTGCCAGATGGTGTCATCATCGCCATCTTGGGAGATGAAGCAATCTCCACCATCGGTAATTGTGCAATCATACACGGTATCCCCAACTTCCAACTTCATGACCACGTAGCCCCAATAGAGGTCATCGTTGGCTTCATTCCAACGAATGCTGAACAGAGTATCATTGGTGCCTTCAGTGGTCGTTGCATCCGAATCGGTTGCGCGATACACATTGTGTGTTCCAGGTTCTTGTTCTTCGTCCATTTCAGTCCATCTTTCTACACAGCCTGAGAGCATAACTGAAACCAGCAACAAACAAAGTAGGGTTGTAACGCCTTTTCTCATGGCATCAATAGAAAACTGAAGGGATATGAAACCTATCACAATTGTCTGGGTGTGCCGTTATAGGCTGAAAGGGCTTCGCGTGATGCATGCAAGCACTCAAGAAGAAATTGCCATCACCTTACGTTGAGGGATTATCTGAGGATGATCGGAAGGCTTGGAGTGGTTGGTATTTCTTCGATTGGGCCAACCAAGCCTACGCACTCACGGTGATGACGGTCATTGCTCCGGCACTGATGGCCAGTTTGTATAACAAGGCCACTGGTACTCAAACTGGTGATTCGTTCTATGCAACTGTACTGACGCTTTCGATGTTGTTAGTTATCGTAACTGCGCCTGCATTGGGAGTAATTGCAGATCGCATGCCAATCAAGAAAAAGTTGCTTAAATGGTACACCGTTGTAGGTATCATATTCACTGCACTGATGGGAGCCGCACCCTACTTTGGTTCAGATGGATACATCGTTCTCGCAATGATGTTCGCCATCGGTACAATTGGATTCAC
>JAPYUB010000021.1 GCA_029942125.1 Candidatus Thalassarchaeaceae archaeon
TCTAGTAAGGTCTTTCTTACTTGTAATATCCATCTTGTTGACGACAATCACAGCCTTGGAATAGACGCGATTTGCCGCCATGGTGTCGACCAGATGATCTGCTGTAGCATCGATTCTCATTGTGACGTGGGCGCTGACAATTCCGAATGAGCGAACGATATCTTGGACTTCGGTTTTATCCAAGTGAGTCTGTTCGCATGTGGAACGGACAATGATGCCACCTCGGTCTGTTCGTACCACGAACACAGGGGGTCTCGCCTCATTCAATCTCATCCCACTGATTTCCAATTCGCGGTTCAAGACACTGAAGTGTGATTCCTGAAACGGGTCGACCACATAGAGAACCATGTCACAAGATCGGATGACGCCGAGAATCTCCTTGCCTCGTCCTTTTCCTTCTGCAGCACCTGGAATAAGGCCCGGCAAATCGAGAATCTGAATTTTCGCTCCACGGTGTTCCATCAATCCAGGAATACAGGTAAGCGTGGTGAATTCGTATGAACCAATCTCTGATTCCATTCCTGTCAATCTGGCGATGAGTGTCGATTTACCAACAGAAGGAAACCCGACCAATGCAACCGATGCATCCCCTGATTTTTTGACTTCGAAACCAGACGCAGGTCCACTGCTTTTGGCGTGGGCTTCTCGAGCCTCATTCTTGCGTTTTAGTGCAGCAATTTTCGCCTTCAGTTTGCCAAGGTGATGCATGGTTGCCTTATTTTTCTGCGTCTTGTCAATCTCCGCTTGAATCTCTGCAATTTGCTCCTTGATTGTGGCCAATACATCACCTCCCGAGCCTCTCGCCCGACCCTACGGGTCGAGCCCGAGTTCTTCAACCCGCTGTGCCAAGAATTATCGTAGGAGGCTTGCTGTGTAGTTTTGTGAAGAATCCTGAATTAGCACCTCTTTGGGCCACCATTCAAGAAATGGTTGCGAAGCATGAACCACAGATGCAAATTGATCGAGATGAACCTGGTGACTACAGTCTCATTCGAATGAATGGTCGCCCCTTTGCGAGAACCAAGATACAGAAGAAACACGTGGGCCTCTATCTAATGCCACTTCACGAAAATCATGATTTGTTTGAATCGTTGAACGCCGGTCTCAAATCTCGCCTTAACGGGAAATGTTTACGATTCAAAGATGAGGACGATCCGGTGATGGCTTCAATTCCAGCACTATTACAGGCGAGTGCTGACTTGGGCGAGCATTGATGGGTAGCCGACACCGGCGTGATATTATGGCCTCCGTCGACCTTGTGGCTCGCTTGGTCGATGCGGCAGTATTCAGAGGACTCTGTTCAGTTCCAGGGAATCAATTGGCTGCTGCTATTTCAAAAGGTGAGTTCCGCGATAGTCGGCCCGATGAAATTCCATCGCTTGAGCGAGCTTTCGATATTGATGCTGAGGCGGAATTTCTCGATTGGCATGATGCACAACATGTGGATTGGACATCTTCTGGCTTCTTGGACAATTTGTCACAATTGAACAAAGAGGATGCCGCAGAAGGCCTTCGCCATCTCTCAGAATTTGCCAGTCCTGGCTCATTTCGATGCTGGGAAGGTCGGGCGATGCTCTACCTTGATGTGCTCCTCAGTCGTTCGATTCTAGACATCGAAGATTTGTACTCTGATGGAACTTGGGAATCGGCCCATTCTTTAATTTCAGAGATTGAACCTGACGAATATTCTGAATCTGTCGTCATGTCTTGGATGGCCCAAAGGGAGGATTTGGAGGAAACTCTGGATCCAAAGCAAGATGCTCGTATATTGCCTACCATGGAAGCACATCAGATGACAGCAGATATCTTGCACCGTACGCTTCAGACCGCTCAATTGCCTGAGTTGTTCTTGATGGTAGGTCGAGATTGGACAGATGCGACCGATTGGGGCCAAGGTGAATGGAACCTCGGTCGTTTGCTTGAAAATGGATTGCCGGGGGGATAGAATGGAACCTGCTCTCATCGTACTCGGTCGATTCCAGCCATTTCACAATGGCCATGTAGAGATGATTGAAGGCGCCTTATCCCAAGAATTACCTCTGAAAATTTGCATCGGTTCTTCAGAAGTTGAGCAGTCGTTGGACAATCCGTGGACTGCTGATGAGCGAGAGCAGATGATTCGTACTTGGTTGGCTGGTAGAGATGTCGAAATCGTTCGCATTCCTGATTTGGGAGACCCTCCAAATTATGTTCGTCATGCCGAGAAATTTCATGGTACAGCAGGCACACTTTTCACTACTGATGTTGAAACCGCGGAACTCTATAGAGCCGGAGGCTGGGGCGTCATAATGGGTGATTTAGTCCAACGCGAAGATTGGCAGGGGTGGCGGATTCGAGCCACCATGCAAATGCTATCAACAGTGATGGAAGAAGAGGCTGTAATTGCTGCGCTGAGCATGAATATGCCAGAGTCCGTGGCTCGCCTCATCATTGACAATGGATGGCAGCGAAGATTGCTCCACATGGGGACCGGTGGCGAACCTGTCGGTTAACAATCTCTGGTTTCAAGTTCAACTGTAGCCAGGTGGTCAAGCAGCGCATCGATTCTTTCTTGATTGACGCCCATGTCTCCAATTCCTAGTCTTGATTCAGAGTGGATTTGGATCCAGGTCCCATTCTCGGTGCATCCTGTTTGTATGAAGAAATCATCCGGGTACAACATCCACGGGGTCCTGAAAACCGTGTGTGACGTGGTTTCCGACTGGGCTTCTACCTCTGTTCTGCCTAGGGAATCAACCCAATTCATCGCTGCGGCGTGAACTTCTTCTGGCGTTCCCTCGATTCCCATCATCATCCGTGCGCAATTCTGACTTCCTTCAGGACACTCTTCAGGCATCTCAGGAGACGAAGGGGCTGTTAACGCACCTAAGATTTGAATGAGCATGATACAGGCAATCCAAATTGCCGGTGGAATCAGAATCCACCGTTGTTGCTCCATTCTCTCACGCCTTGGAAACAACTACACGGGCGGGACGCAAGACTCGATCCTTGTACATCCATCCGGATTCCAGTGTGTCGATGACGGTACCATCTGGATGTTCGTCTGATGCCGGTAGTGTGGTCAGAGCCTCCATGGTGTTTGGGTTGTATTCCGAACCGACTTCAATCTGCGTCAAACCTTCGGATTGAAGCGCTTGGAGTAGATTTTCTCTAGTCAGTCGAACACCCTCGGTCATCGGCCCCTCTTCAGCAGCCTCAAGCGCCTTGTCTAAACTGTCGAGAACGGGAATGATTCGGCTGGCGAGATTGAACCCTGCAAATTTGAGTAATATTGCTTTGTCCGCCGCTGTTCGCTTTCGAAGATTGACGATGTCCGCATCTCTGTAGGTGATTTCAGCCTCCGCCTTCTCTGCTCGAGCAATGGCTTCGACGAGTTGTTCCTCAATCGTAGGTTCAACCACTTCCTCCTCCGGCGCGAGCTCTTCGGCCTGCTCTTCAGTCGATTCCTCCTCGGACATCGAGTTCTGCGGAGTGGCTGTTGTTCTTGAATCCGACGACCGCTTCATTGCGGACGCGCATCGTTCAGCCAGACAACTCCGACTTCCAATCGTTCATGTGTCGGATGAACTTCAATCATCGCGACAGGCGCCTCGATATCATCTGCAATTCCTTCTGCCAGCATCAAAGGAACCTCGAGGCGACCCGCTTCTGCATCGTGATAGATGAATTGAGACGGAATTCCAGTTTGATCCTGTAATTCTTGGATCCAGGCTTCCACATCTTCAGCAGAACACCAGATGGCGCCAAAGGTCATCGTTCCATCCTCAGTCATCTGTTCGTGAGGTGAAATAGTATTTTCTCCACGCCGCAGGAAGCGTCTACGGAGTTGTCCTGAATCCTTGTACGAGGCCGTACAGAATTTCACCATGTATCCGTAATCTGAAGTGACTTTCTCATGCAGGGCGATGGCCAGTTCAGCCGAGCCTTCAGCGCCGGCCGTGATTTCACTAGACAGATTGAATCCTCGAACCTCCATGTTGTCGAAATTGCCCACGGTAATCTCTAATTCGTTGAGGTTGAGGAACAGAGCCGGTCCATCACGCATCTCTTCGATGAGTTCGTGCAGACGCTGTTCTTGATCCGGTTCACAGGGCAATTCAATGCCGACGAACAATCCAGCATCACGGCAAGCTTGCATGGTTGGAACGTAACGCTCGTATTCCAGATTCAGTAGATGGAATCGAATCTCGTCGAGGCCTGCATCCGCTAACTCTTGGGCGACTTCAGGCTTGAATGGGATGCTCGTGTATAGATGAATGTGATGAGACGGCCCGAAAGCCTTCTTCAATTGACGGCAGGCTTCCATGCTGCGTTCTGCAGCCATCATCGGGTCGCCTCCAGTGATGCCAGTTCCTGTGG
This sequence comes from Candidatus Thalassarchaeaceae archaeon, assembly GCA_029942125.1. Lineage (GTDB taxonomy): Archaea > Thermoplasmatota > Poseidoniia > Poseidoniales > Thalassarchaeaceae > MGIIb-P. The sequence goes on from JAPYUB010000021.1 coordinate 4,360, forward strand.
CATTCATCGCTTGACCTTCTTCGATAATCGTAGTCCAATCATCAATGTCGACACGGCGTTCATTTGCATACATGAAGTCGATTTCACGACGACTTTCTGACAGTGGGCAGTAATCACACATCCAGTGGCAATGTCCAGTGACGAAAAGAACGAGTTTGCTACCCATCTGACATTGGATGCAACCTTCGGCCTCATCCATGGAAGGTAATTCAATCATACACAAGCCTCCAACAGCATCCGATGGTAACGCGAATCATCACTGAGTTCAGGATGAAAAGTCAATGCGATTCGATTTCCGCGACGAACTCCCACCACTTCCCCAGAGAGGGTGCATTCCACCATGTCTCGAACCTCACCGAATCGCGGCGCTCGGATGAATACCCCCGGAAATCCACAATCAAGTGATGATTCAAAGGAATCCGCTTGACTTCCGAACGCATTTCGATCAATCTCTGCATCGACCAATGGCTCACCACCATCTTGGGGGTCGGCCAAGAGAATGGCGCCAGCACAGGTGGCCAAGACGGGTCGTGACTCATTTTCGCGCATCCACTCATACAGTGAGGGCAGCAATTGACTGGCCGCATCATTTCCGCGCAATCGCATGACTGTGCTCTCTCCACCTGGTAGCATCAAGGCGTCAATGGGGTGTGTTTCTAAATCTTCCATCGTTCGCAATTCGATGATTTCGATGTCCATCGACAATTCTGCGGCCGCTCTTTGAATGGCAGCCATATGCGCATGGCGAGCACCCTGCAGCATTGCGATACCGATGACCACCATGATTGGGCGCCAATCTCCACTCACTTCATGCCTTCGTTATCCGATGATTCGCCTCAACTGTGTCGAATCTCGAAATCTTGCATGAATGCGACCAGTGCGACCACGCTATCCAATGGACAGCCATTGTACAGACTGGCGCGAATCCCACCCACACTTCGGTGCCCCTTCAAGCCAGCAAGACCCGCAACCTCTACTTCTTGCAGGAACACACTCTCAAGGTCTTGATTGGCCAGCCGCCAAGTGACATTCATCACGGAACGGGAGTCAATCTTTGCATGTGGAGCCCAGAAATCAGTTCGATCCAACTCACCATACAGGAGGTTCGCCTTGGCACGATTGCGTGCAATCGATCCTTCAAGCCCGCCATTCTCCTCAAGCCACTTGAAGACTTGATCCAGAACAAAGACGCCGAATGTATTGGGGGTGTTGAACAGTGATCCCTTGGAAGCGTGTACATTGTAGTCGAGCATTGTCGGAAGATTGTCTCCAACTCTGGACATTGCCCAAGGTGAGAGAATCACCAGTGTGACTCCACTGGGTCCGAGATTCTTCTGCGCGCCCGCGTAGATAATTTCGTGCGCGCTGACATCCAGAGGAACTCCTGCGATGTCTGAACTTGCATCGAGGATTAAGGGCTTTCCAGCACTGTCTGGCAAATGATGGAATTGCGTTCCATAGAGTGTATTGTTCGATGTATAGTGGACGTATACTGCATCATTTCGAACCGCATAATCACCGTCGGATGGCACCGACTTGAATCCGTTCTCGCTAGCATCCCAGATGGAGGTCGCATCGCCAACCCGCGCCGCTTCTTTCAGCGCCTTTTTCGACCAACCGCCGGTGACCAGATAGTCCGCTTTCTCACCTGCACGCAAGATGTTTAGTGCCGTCATGTAGAATTGTAGCGAAGCGCCACCTTGAAGAAACAGAATGGTGTAATCATCTGGGACCGATAGAACTCTGCGAACCCGCTCCATGGCACTGTCGACCACGCTCTGAAAGGTCGAACTACGGTGACTAATCTCACACAACCCGATTCCCGAGTCCATCAGATTGGGCAGTGCATCACTGACGGCTTGGACTACGGATAACGGCAGAACGGCGGGGCCGGCCCCGAAATTGTGAATCCGTTCTGACACATTCACTGCTGCCCATGTCGGGCATTTGAGGACTGTGGAGGATTGACATCAGTTCTCTGGTGCTTTCACTGGGCTAGGACAGATGACTGAACAACATGTCTCTAGATCTTCCAATGGTAGGAGATAGCCTCTAGCATACATTCGCTTGTCGTGGCTGCCCACATTGCGCCGAGAGACGTGATCCTCTAGTGTGCGACGCTGTTTCTTGACCAATCGAGCCAACTTATTGACGTCGGCTATGAACACCTCCTCACCATTGACAACAGCCCAGTACTGGGCCTTTTTCTGGGCAATTCCAAAGCCTGAAGCCTTCCACGAACTTTCACGATTTTCGCGACTCTCAACTTCGAGATAGTGATTACCAGTTTCAGTCGAAGCCCAGTCGAACCGTAGGGCAATCATTGCTCCATCCGGGGCTTGACAAGTCAACCCATCAGTTCTCTGATTGGATGGTAATATATCCCATCCGAGATTATCAGCGACGGCGCGCTCTAGGTCAGCCCTTTCTGACATGGTGTCACCGCACTGCGAATGCCCCATCCGGATTTGAGTAAACCGGTCGTTCATTGTGCAAAGATTATCGCTGAGGGGGCAGAGCCCATTTTGTGCCGAATGCACTGCTGCGATTGTGTGACTACACGATGCTCGATTCTGAGGGTGGCCTCGAGGAATTTCTTACCGAGGCGTGTGAGCATGATTTCGCAGCCATTTGCGTTCTGCCTGAGCACGTCGCTGCGGCACGTTCTAACTACACAGGAACCATCGCCTGCGCTGCAGGTGGATTCCCCAATGGCGATGGGCCACTGCACGAGAGAATTGCAGAGGTCAAACAAGCGATTGTCGATGGTGCAGATGAGATTGATATCGTCATCGATTTCAATGCCTTGATGGAGGGGGATCGGGACAAGGTCGCCACGGATCTTGCGCAGATGAGACAGGCCTGTGGAGATAAGATTCTCAAGGTGATTTTGGAAACGCCAGAACTGGATCTTTCGTATGTTGAACTAGGTGCCAAACTTTCACTTGAATTCGGTGCAGATTTCATCAAGACCTGCACCGGGAGACGTGGTGGATGCACCCCTTTGGTGGCACAAACTCTCGCTGAACTTCTCTCATCCTGGAGTCATGAGAACAAAGGCAAGGCTCGGGGCCTCAAACTCTCGGGTGGCATTCGTGAACCCGGTCAGGCAGAGGGTTATCTCGACATCGTTCGAACCGCATTGGGTGACGGCTTTGTTCATCCAGCCACATTTCGCTTCGGAACCTCAAGCATCCTATCCTGACCCTAGGTCAGATAGTAACCAATGAGGGGGAATGGTTAGAAGAGAATTGTATGAATGAGCCCCAAAGGGGCTCTGTTCAGGAAGGAGGTTTGAATCATGACTGCAGGTGACACATCCTCTGCCCGTTCGGCATTGCTGCTCTCGCTGCTCTTCCTTGTATCGATTTTTTCTGTACCCGGAATGTTCCCTTCAGCGAATGCGGAATATGTAACCCATTTCGGAAACAATGGGTTTCCTCAATCCGTAAACATCACATTTCCCAGCGAAGGCTACGATACCAGCACCACTCTGATTCTAGGGGCGAACTCTGTTGTCAGTGCGGCCTCACTCGATGTCCGAGGCTGGCAAGGGGCCGGGGGAGAGAGCCCGACCACAATCGGCATCGATGTGGGTAATGACGGGGATTTGGAATGGGCCTTTGGCGGTTCAGGAAACGGTTCGTTCGGCCATGTCGATGAATTCTCCAATGGTTGGCATTCTGTGGGAGTCAACCTCTCTACCGGTTCGAATACAACCTATTCGATTCGCTTGCCACTGAACGCAACAGTCAGTTCGGCATCCATGGAGGTCTCTACGCTCAGTGAACTCACCCTCAGTGGAAATGACGTTGAGGATGCGACAATGCGTAAAGTCAGTTCATGGGGTAATTCGACCCACCTAGATTGCAACTATGGAAATTCCTCCCTCATTTGGGTAGGGAAGACAGAGTGGGCGAATTGGAACATCTACCGCTCGGTCTTCTGGTTCAATCTAACGCAACTTCCAGCCGTGACGGTACTCGATGCGAATCTTTCGTTCTGGATTGCAGATGGTGTTAACAACGCCAATACCGGTCAAGCCAATACCATTCAGCACACCTACCGAGTGCATCCACTACTGAAGGATTGGATCGAAGGCATGGAGTCTGGCTCTCCGGTAAATCATGGCCCTGGTGTGTCGTGGAACAATGCGATTGACAATGTGACGGGAACCGACTACGCTTGGTCTTCTTCAGGTGCATCAGGCGCTACTGATAGAGGGGGGGCGATTGCCAATGTGACCAACAGCCCAGCCAATCTGGAACACAATTGGCTTGAGTTCAATTCTTCCGGGCTGACCAATCTGATTCAGGGCTGGGTCAATGGAACCATTCCGAATCAAGGATTGTTGCTAGTCGGAGATGAGACGACTAGCAAACCAGATGGATCTCGATTATCGATTCCCTCCAGTGAGAATTCAACCCACGGTCCTCGACTGACCATCGTTTTCGAGGGAACGGATGATGTAACCGGTGGGCTTGATGTCGGCAATGATGGCAGTTCCGAGTGGAGTCATGCTGGCAATCTCAGCAATGGTACGATCACTCCAGACTTCTCTGCGACCCTCAACGCTTTGTTGGCTAATGCAGCCCCGACATTCACCGATGCTTGGGGCAACGATTTCGTTGACATCCCGCTCGGCGTCACCGGAAATGCCACACTTGTGCTCGGCAACGTCGATGTCGAGTATGATTGGCAGCCCACAGTCAGAGATGGGCCCCTGACGTCAGAGATTAATCAGCATCTAAGTGGGACCACTCCCGACCCGACTGGGAATGTGACCATTCCAATCAACGTCACTAGCGGTAGTGCCGGTATTGTAGAACTCAGCAATCTGAACATCAACCTCGGCGATCGTCCACCCTCAGTCGGTTCGATGATTCTGCCCACAGAGACATTGGTCCCCAATGGGAATACGGAAGTGATTGGGATTCAGGTCACATCCTATCAGGGTCTTGCCAACATCTCTTGGCTGGCGATGACGCCACAACTAACCAGCGTCTCCAATCCACCCGTGCTGGTATACTCATTTGACAATGCGAGCAGTTGGATGATTGACGTCAATGGATTCGTCGCCAATGTTTCAGGCAACTGGCAACCTTTGAATTCAGACACTGGATTGATGGAATGGGATCTTGAAGTGAGCTGGGACTGGCCCGAAGAGCAGGATGTCGAATGGCTGGGCCAAGTCACAACCACAGACAATCTGCATACCAATCGACTCTCCAGCCAGGCCACCAATCATGAGAGGCGACTAGAGATCGTGGACTTCCATCTATGGGATGAGACTGCTCCGAGCGATGGTGGGCCGGAAGTCTTTGAAGATGAATGGGTGGCCGGAGAAGACCTGCTTCGGGCGACCGGTGTTGTGAATTTCCTCAACGAGTCCAGTAGTCCACAGCCCGGGGATGTACTCGTCGAACTTGAGAATGTAAGTGGGGATTCGACTACGGATTTGAGTGGTGCATTCTCTATCAACTCGGTGGCACCCAATGACAATCACTACGATGGATTCACCGTTAGTGTAAACATAGCCGGTCCATTCGATTTCACACCTGATGGTGACGGAGAAATCATGTTCAATATCGATGCGACCGACCCCGGAATGCTACTGAATTCTCCGTCCGGTGACCGCGTCATTCCGAATTCACAGCAATTGTTCAACGTCTCAATCGCTGACACCATCGGCATCGACGATGGAACTCTGCGCCTGCGTTGGTGGATTGAGGCCGCACACGATGACGGCGATGGAATTCCCTCAATCATGGAATATGCCAGTGGGCCTTTACAGAGACAAGGCGATTCCGAGTTCTACCATGCAACATACGACGATACATCCAATGCACAGGGGCAACGAGTATCTCTCTTCATCGAAGGGAATGATGTCGCTGGCAATTATCTTGGAAGTGGCCCTGGATTCAAGGAAGACCTGACCGATTACATTTCATTGGTTCCGAGCCCTACCACATTCACTGGTGCAACGCTTCAATATCACGGCGTTGGAACCCTCGTTCCCTCGCATTCGACTTGGTTGAACATCACACTGAATGACCCCAATGAACTGGGAGATCTTGAGGAGATTGTCGTCGATCTCGGCTCGAACACTGAACTGATTTGGACAGAGGCAAATGGATTCTCATCAAACGACCCTGAGGTGCAGATTCTCGAATATACAATCACAGGTGAAGGTGAGGATATTCACCTGAATCTCTCATTCTCATTCACACCATTGTTCAATCCAGCCATAACCACCAGCGAGATTTCGATGGAGCTGACCGATTCTTCGGGCCACCAAAACCTCTACATGGGCATATTCTGGACATTGGACTCCAACATCCAACTGGCTGAATTCTCCATCTCCTTGGCTGATGATCCGCTGAATATTCCACTTTCAGAGGACGATTATGTGGCTCTCAATGCGAGATTGAAGATAAGCGGACACGTTCGATATACCTCCGCTGACCTCTCACCTTCGGCGAATTCCTATACAGTTGAACTAGAAGTTCCATCAGACCTTCCATTGGCCGTAACAGCAGATGATAATGGTTACTTCTCAGGAGAAGTATCGGCCTACAGTAATGGGTTCTATAGGGTAAATCTTCTATTGAATCAAGCCCCTGGAATCGTTGAATCCACTACCTCTTCTCTAAGATTACAAGTGGATGAGGATTCACCAACACTCATCAGTTTCGAACCCTCATTCATCCCTGCCAATGCGACCAATATCATTCTGCAATTCAGTCTACAGGACATCGGTGCCGGATTGTCCAATGAATCTTGGACGATGACATGCCAGATTATGCGTGGCTTCGAGTCGATTGGGGAACCATTGCAAGCCCCAGCGGTGCAGACGATTGAAGGTCAGGTATCCAGATATCAGGTCAATCTCTCCTTCCAACCTATGATCGCAAGTGATAATCTCGATTGTTGGGTTGATGCCACAGACATTACTGGAAACGCCATCAACGGCCCCGGTTCAACTTCGACATGGGCATTGCGCGTTCCAATCATCGAAGTGCGCCCGGACATTGTGGCCACCCATGTAGTCCTCAATCCTGACAATCCACAATTCGGCAAGGAAACAATTGTCACAATCACACTGGAGAATCATGGTAATCAAACCACTGAGGCCTTCTTTGTCACCCTTGAGGCGCTCGAAGAGGAAGTCGGGCGCATAGAAGCAAGATTCCTTTCAGGACAATCTTCGACTACGATTACTTTGGTTTGGAAGCCGGATTGGGATGGCGAACTCGACCTTCTGGTTCATGTCGATGCTGAGAATTCAATCGATGAGATCAATGAGAATAATACGCTGACGTTGCCCGTTGCAATCCAACCTGCCCCCGAAGGCAGTATCCTCTCACTTACCGTGATTGGTGGCATCGCTATGCTGTTGTTGTTCGGAGCCCTGATGTTTGCTCTTGCCGTCATGTTCCTTCGTGGGAGTCGCTATGAGGACGATGACTGGGATGATGAGGATGAATTCGATGAAAGAGGTGGGATGACAACGTCTGCGGACACAGCACTCGATGACTACATCGAAGACAGTTGAATATTGAATAAATGGACTCGGCCAGATTTGAACTGGCGATCTTCGCCATGTGAAGGCGACGTCAAAACCCCTAGACCACGAGTCCGATGGACCGGCCACCCACGAACCCCGCTTAACGCTGACGCAGTCCGAATAGTCCTGTTCATCCGTGCATGGGATTGAAGAACGGGCTTCACACCGCACACTTTGGTGAACTCGTGAGTGAAGACGTCGAAGAGGGCATGTTCTCCGCTACGGGTGACCCTGAGGACCCCGAACTGATTGAAACTGCCGTCGCTGTCGAAGCGATCGCAACCACATCTGAAGAGTGGAAACCATCGCTCCGTCACCGCATCCAGCAGAGAACTGGCTGTGATGTCGGTGTTTTCGCTGAGAAGAACACATGGTATGCCTTCGTCATCTCAGTACTCATGTTCTCAGTCATCGCTACGGCTGGCCTATCCATCTTTGAATCGACTTCAGATAGCTTCGGCACCAGTGATAACATCGTCCCGACGCCTGATTTCACTACACCAACGCTCAATCGAACCGCGTATGAGGCCAATTTCACCAATGAGAACGGCACGCTCCAACTCTCAGAACTGCGTGGCTATACGGTGATTCTCGATTTCATGGCCGTCGCCTGTTCCAACTGTCATTACGTGCAGGAGCATTTGGATGACTCTCAGGCCGGATTTGAGGCTCTGGAGGGTCCTTATCCAGTCATTATCATCTCTATCGGAGTTTGGTGGGATAGTGAGAGTTTCGAAGACTTGAATGACACCTTTGGAAGTGGAGATCGGATGATGCCTTGGATTGTCGCAGTTGCAGATGGTAACGATGTCATTACCAACGATTCAATCACCAGCATTGTAGCCCATTACTCCGCACAAGCCATCCCCCTCGCTATGGTCATCGATCATGAAGGCTACATGGTTCACAAGACCAATACCGGTACGCCAAGCGACCAGTGGGCCGGTTTCGATGAAGCGGTCGAACTCTCAGTCGCTGGTGAGGCCGAGTCCCTTCGAGGGGGTCTGGCCAAGGTGGACACATCTGCTCAGGGCATCTTTGTTCTCGGATTGATGTTGGGTGTTCTAGTGTACTTCTCGCCGTGTGCCTTCCCTATTCTTCCATCATACATTGGATACTACATTTCGTTGGGCGCGCGCGAGGAAGAGTTGCGTGAGAGCGGTAAGTTGCAGGGCAAGATGCCAGGACACTTGTCGGTCGGATTCCTGGCCGGCATGGGGATGATTACTTTCTTCCTGGTTCTTGGAATTCTAGTGGTAGGACTTTCCGAGATATTGCCCATTTCCCTTTATCTCCACAATTTCGCGCTGGCGATTGCCATCCTTCTCTTCATCCTCGGTTCATTCATGCTCATGGGCGGAACCGCACATCTGCTTGGGTGGGTGGACAAACACATCGTGCAGCGCTTCTCTACCACAGAGATGGATGATCAATTTACCCCTCGTCGAAATATGTACCTGTGGGGTATCGGATATGCAGCTGGGTCAATCGATTGCACGGCCGCGGCCGTCATTCCTTTCGTGGGTTATCTCACAGTCATCGGTGGAGCCTCAATCTACACCGGATTGGCTGGCATCATGCTGAGCGTCCTGTTACTGATGACCGTGGTAACTGTCTTGGTTGGAACCGGCCGTGAAGTGTTCCGCCAGGTCCTGATGAAGGCCAGTGGAATGATCAAATTAGTGGGTTCATGGATGATGATGTTCGCAGGCATAATGCTGACAATTTACCTGACAAACTCAGAATTAACCAATGCGATTCTCTGATATACTGTCGTCATAGGCGCTGAACTGAATGCTAGACCTCATTCTGGTTCTCGCAATTCTCATCGCCGCTTACATGGCGTGGAATATCGGGGCCAACGATGTTGCCAATGCAATGGGTACGAGCGTGGGCTCTGGAGCCCTTACTTTACGCCGTGCAATCATCGTTGCTGCTGTGTTTGAATTCCTTGGTGCTGTGCTGTTTGGTAGCCACGTGACGGATACTATTCGCAAAGGCGTCCTCGATTTCGGAGATGAGGAGACGCTCCAACTCTACTCCAATGAATTGATGTACGGATTCATGGCCGCCCTTCTTGCCGCCGCCATCTGGCTGACAGTTGCCACAAAGTGGGGATTGCCAGTCTCAACAACCCATTCCATTGTCGGTGGTGTCATCGGCATGGGCCTCTTCATTTATCCGAGTGCAGTACAATGGGGAGAAGTCGGCAAGATCATCCTCTCTTGGATTGTATCACCCCTTCTCGGTGGTATCCTCGCCTTCCTGTCCTTCTGGGTGATTAAGAAAGTCATTATGGAGCATGACGATCCAGTAGAGAGAACTCGTAGGTTAGCCCCAATCTTGGCACTACCTACCTTCTTCGTCCTCGGTCTGGCTCTGCAGTTCAAGGCGCTCAAGGGCTTCTACAAGAATATCGGCAAGGAGCATTGGCTGCCAACCGATGAAGGCACCTCGTTCAATCCGATGGCGGAAGGAGCATGGATTCCAGCAAACGCCCTGATGGTCGCCCTAGCAATTGGCGTTCTTGCGAGCCTTGTGATGTATTTCGTCCTGCGTAGATATGAGTTCAAAGAAGAAGGATACGCCGGAGTTGAGCGTGTATTCATCTGGCTACAAATCATCACTGCATGTTACGTTGCCTTCGCCCATGGTGCGAACGACGTGGCCAACGCCATTGGCCCGATGGCCGCAATTTACCAGATTGCATCTGATGGCACCTTGGCTGTCAGCGCCGAGGTTCCGATTGGTCTCTTGCTTCTGGGTGGTGCTGGAATAACCGTTGGTGTTGCCACTTGGGGCTACAAGGTTATGGACACGATTGGAAAGAAGATTACGCACATCACCCCCTCTCGTGGATTTGCAGCTGAATTTGGTGCAGCTACCACGGTTCTGATTTTCTCAATGCCCTTCCTCGCAGTACCCATCTCAACCACGCACACTCTGGTCGGTGCCGTTGTTGGTGTCGGCCTTGCGGGTGGCGCCTCAGCGGTTGATTTCCGTGTCTTTGCCAAGATTGCTGCATCGTGGGTGGCCAGTTTGCCGGTCGCGGGCGTAGGCGCCGTCATCTTCTACGTGCTCTTTGCACTGAATCCAACCAACGTTCTCATCGTCTTTGTAATTTCAGTGGGCATGGTCATCTATGTTATGACTCGCGTTGAGATTGAGATTGAGGATATTTCTGCCCCCATTGTCGTCTCTGAGATGCCGATGGGTGAGCCAACTCCGGGTGCGGCTCGATCCGTGTTCCAAGTATTCCATGAGCACGCCATCGCCGTTGAAACCACTGTCAATCATATGCTGCAAGCGGTCAATGACGCTGTGGCAGGCAATGACTCTGCCGCGTCCATCAAAGCAACTCAAGAATCTGAACTGGTGGCAGATGGAATCAAGGCAGAGATTCGTGATATGCTAGGTACCGGTGTTCGCCTCGCTGTGAACAAAACCGCATTCCTTCACATGGTCGCTAGACAGGATAGAATCGCAGACTATGCGCAGAATGTCGCAGAGCAACTCTCTTTCCGTCCATTGTATGACAACGAGGAGGCGCGCAAGCGTTTGCTAACGATGGCCGAGACCGTATCCAAAACCGTTGCCAAGTACGAGGACACGGTCGAGGTATTGCACGATTATGCCCTCTCTGGATTTGCCAAGAAGAAAAGTGGTGCCTTGCGCCAACTCATCCGCGAAGTCAATTTGCTTGAACATCAGGCCGATGAGGCAGAGGTTTCTGCGGCATCTCATGTATTCAGCGAAGGTGATGATAGCCCGCTTGCAGCCATGCACATGTATCGTGTTCTACAACGCTTGGATGACGTTGCGAATGCCTGTGAGATGGCTGCCAATGCTTTCCTACCGCTGGTTTACAACTGAGCCAATCTCAGATTTGATTTGAGTTCGAAGAGTTCCCGGTTGACTTTCCGTTGAGTCTTGTCTTGAGTGAGGATGCGATGATGACTGCGAAGAACAGCAAACCTTGTGCTACTTCCATCAGAGAGGGTGCAAGACCCAATCCAGCCATCGGGGGCTCCCAGTTGATGTTCTCAGGCATGAATCCGTATCCATAGGTTGTATCGGATTGACCCGGACCAGGTCCACCGCCACCACCTCCGGGTGGCCCTTGGCCGCCTCCTAGATCTTGGCCATTGGTATCGGCAATTCCATGGTAGCATAACAGGAAGTAGGGAAATCCAATCATGCCGACTGTTTGTCCATTTGTGTCAGTGACTGCAGTTGGTGAACCCGAGAGGGCTGTACTGACATAGTGGTAAATCCCATCCGGATATTCTGGTGTGGGTCCAAATCGACCATTGCACTCATCCAAATCCCCGATTCCACCCATGTAGTTCCAATCATCGATGCCATTGTATCCTTGATCGCCACCATCTTGAGTGCGTTCCACAACATACGAGGACGTGATGGCACGAATGGTTGTTCCATCGTTATCATAGCCGTACATTCCGTAAATGGGGTATCCATCAAATGCCCAACCTACAATCGGGCTGTGCTGGTCACTTCGAATCAAGGATAGGTCGTAATCACTCATGTCTTCGCCCATTCCAGGCTCCCAGTAGATGCAGTTGGCGTCGTAGTGGTAGTGGTAACCGTTCGGTCCAGCAGAATGGCCCGCACACCAACCCAATTCAATCGGTTGCCGATCTTCATCGAAGTAATCGAAATGCAAAGCGACCGCATCTCCACCTGGACCCTCTTCAGGCCCATAGATGGGTACACCATTGACCCCGATTGCAACAGCTCCTCGATCTGGTGCACATTCCCAGCGTCCAGCAGAAGCAGGGCAGTCGGTCGAAGAATGTCCACCACCAGTATCGTTCACCGGGTTTAGTGTGATGTATGCGGTGTAATCCATCTCATCCGCACAACATCCGAGTGTACTCAGGAAATCGTGGTTAGGGATACCGTTGCTTTCCATCACCATTTCGCCGTTTTGAATGGAGACTGAAACCTCACATTGGAACCATGGCCCAGATCCACCGCCTCCGGCTGAACTGGCACCATTGTTGTTGGAGTTGTACCCCATGTCGCCATTGTAGTCCTTGACCCAAGGCCCTTGTCCATCTGTACAGACCCAAGAATCCTCAGGTTCCCATGTCACGGCTGGGCAACCAGTAGAATCAACCACAGTACCCGCGGGTGTATTCTCGCACTGATCAGGGCCATTTGCTACGCCATCGCCATCTATGTCATTGTCACAAGCATCCGGCGTACCATCGATGTCGAAATCTTGGTTGTCATCGCCACCTTCGCAGACATCGTCCGCATCAGAGACGCCGTCCCCATCCGAATCAATCAGTGGGTCGCAACCATCGACAATACCATCGTTGTCGACATCAATCGAATCGTCGTGTCCCTCACACTCGTCAAGTGAATCCGGCACACCGTCTTCATCGCTATCTCGCTCACTGTCGCTGCATCCATCAGAGTACACGGGTTCTCCTTGAGGCGTGTTGTCACAGTCATCATCATCGTCGGAAATACCGTCCTGATCTGAATCAGGCTCCTCTGTATAGAGTTCAGGAATCGCATATTGGATGACAGTTCGTGAATCGGTGAACAGTCCGCAGTCGGCAACGATCTCTCCGCCATGGTTTGTGGCATTGTAATCCACGGGAATAGAGAATGTTGAACCTGTGACTTGCCCAGGCAGTGCTTCCTGTCCCTGCGGTTGATAGGAGACTGCGCAGGTGCTCGGGAATACATGGTCGATGGTTCCCGTGATATCGGCCCAGTCATTGTTTACCGAGTTTAATGCGAATGCAGTGGTTAATTCGGCAGCAGGCTCAACGGGTGTTGGCATGACTGCGGTTGAATAGACGATATCCGAAGTTTGCCCCCCAGCATCCTCGGCATAGGCACTGGTCACCCATTCCGCGGGCATGGTGATGGGCAGAACCCCACTCCAACGTCCATCCGATCCTGCAAAGAACATCCAAGGTCCTTGACGATCAGTTTCGTCAATTGGATTGATGATTTCAACATGAACAACGGTGGTCGACGGATTTTCGTCGTGAATCCCACCTTCGATGGTAAATGCCGTAACTCCATACGCATGTACAGCTTCATCCATGGTCAGCAAAGGAGCCTCATCGGTAACAACACTCTCTTGCTGCTCCTCTTGGTTTTCATCTGTATTGTCGACTGGGTCATTTGCAGCGATGCCACCCATGTATCCAAGTGCTGATGCTAAGATCAGTGTACCGACCAACAGTGCTGCTGTCCAACCGACTTTTCCGTCCATAAATTGAATGAATTACAATACCTTATGATGCTACTTCTTCTATGGACTCGCCGTCCAATCTGTCTAGGCTTGGTTGGATTTGCCATTTCCACAATGGCACAATAATCAGTGCACCTGTAATCATGTCTAGGATGAAATGTTGTTTTGTGGTTAAAATAGAGAGAGCCATCAGAATCCACCAAATACCGACAGCCCACTGTCGAATTGGTTTATCTTTCCACCAGCGAATAGCGAATAACGTGAACAGAAGGGCCGAACTGACATGCAGACTTGGCCAAGCGTTGTATGGCTCATCCATGAACCAGAGCCCTTCAAACATCGCCAAGAAGACAGGGTGCATGGTGTCGACATTCTCCAACGCTTGAGATCGGATGTGAACTTCAGCTGGACAGATGACGAACCAGATGTTTGAGACGGCGTACAACACAATCAGACTTTGACTCATGATGAGTGCTTCTTGCCGACCTCTCTTGTTGTCTGGCATCGAGATTAAGGGCAATGGATAGAAGAAATAGAACAGAGAGAGGTAAATCACGATAGTCCAGGCCATGAATGGAACCGCTAGATCCCAGGAAGTCGTCGGGTCTAGTGCTGTTGTTCCTCGCCAACCCATGATGTGATTGGTGATGAGATAGGAAGGCGATAGAATCAGGGAGTTAATCGCAGCCATACTGAGCAGAAATCCAATACTGGTTTTCCGAGCAATCGTGAATTTCCAAATCGGCCAAATGTCGAGAAGTTTCTCGCGCACGAGAACACCTCACTTCAAATTCCGAGTGAATGATTGAATGCCAGTAATGTGTCTTGCCAGAATCAAGTTGTGAATGTCGTGAGTACCTTCGTAGGTCTTGACAGACTCGAGATTGTTCATGTGGCGCATAATGGGGTACTCGCTGGTGACTCCATTGGCGCCGTGAATGTCACGTGCGACGCGAGCGATATCGAGTGCAATGTCGACATTGTTCATCTTCGCAAGGCTAACGAACTCAGGAATCCAATCATCTTCGTCGACCTTTCGGCCGAGATGATACGCCAGAAGTTGACCCTTGGTAATTTCACGCAACATGGTGGCCAATTTCATCTGGATGAGTTGGAAGGCTGCAATGGGCCGGTTAAACTGAATTCGTTCCAGTGAATACTTCTTGGCAGCATCAAAGCAGGCTTGTGCAGAACCGATGCTTCCCCATGCAATGCCAAAGCGCGCTCGATTGAGGCATGAGAACGGACCTGACAACCCCTTGGCTTCAGGCAGCAGCCTGTCCTTGGGAATCTTGCAGTCCTGGAAGACCAATTCGCTTGTCACCGAGGCTCGCAGTGAATGCTTCCCCTTCTGTTCTGGCGCAGTGAATCCTTCATCGCCCATCTCGACGATGAATCCACGAATTTCACCGTCTAGTTTTGCCCAGACAATGGCCAAATCACAGATGGTCCCATTGGTAATCCACATCTTGGCACCATTGAGTATGTAGTGGTCACCCTTGTCTTCGGCTTTGGTAATCATCCCCCCCGGGTTAGACCCGTAGTCTGGCTCAGTGAGGCCAAAGCAACCGATGAGTTCTCCAGTTGCCATTCGGGGCAGATACTTCTGTTTCTGCTCCTCGGTGCCGAATTTGTGAATGGGGTGCATGGATAGTGAGCCCTGTACACTGGCAAACGAACGGAGGCCACTGTCTCCACGCTCAAGTTCTCTGCAAACGACGCCGTAAGCGGTGTACGACATACCGGCGCAGCCATATTCTTCGGGGATGACCATCCCGAGGATACCCATTTCACCAAGATCCTGAATCCACTCTCTTGGGAAGGTGCCATCGAGGTAGTGTTGCTCGATATTCGGGATGACTTTCTCATCAACCCAATCGCGAACCATGTCGCGAACCATCAGTTC
>JAPYUB010000022.1 GCA_029942125.1 Candidatus Thalassarchaeaceae archaeon
AGCCTGCACGGTAATTCCAGAAATCGAAGGCCAATTTACGATGAATTTCCGCGCTCTTGATGATGATTTTGCCATCACTACAGTCAGCCTCTCCGTCACGGTCACCAACATCGCACCGTACAATGGTACGATTCAATTACATGATGTTGAATCTGGCAATCTAACCGCTCAGAACGCGCAAGGAATCTGGGTTGTCGATGAAGACCAAGCCGTCGAGTTGCACGGTTCAGTCGAAGATTCACCCAACGACCTGCCCACCATGCGCTGGGAATGGCAGCCGGATTCACAGCAGAATCCCAGTTGGTTCGAGACGACAGTAGGCTCAACTTCAGTGGTCCCTGTCAGTTGGTCAACCAAGGACGCTCACATAATCGTGATGCAAGTCTTTGACGACGACGATGAAACCACCGGAACCATCACTGCTTATGTGATAGTTGAAAATGTAGCTCCAGTGATTGTGCCCTTTGAGGAACCGCTTCCACTGTGGGAAGATGCAAGTACCATCTTCACAGCAGAATTCAGCGACACTTCAAGCGACATCGAGAGTTTAGTCGCATGCTGGGATCTCGATCCATTCATCAATCTTGATCAAGAGGGTAGTTCCGACGATGATTGTGATGTTATCGGCTCAACTCTCAATCATATGTGGTCCGAAGCAGGCACATATCCAGCCATTTTCCACGTTACAGATGATGATGGTGCACGAACCTCGCAGACGGTCAACTTCACTGTGCGTAATCGCCAGCCAGTTGCTGATATTTGGGTGAGTTCGATTGGACCCAAGGCCGGCGAGATGGTCGGTCTCTCTGGTAATCTTTCCACCGACACTGCATCTGACCAGCCGAACTTGGTTTATCGCTGGGACCTTGACACCTCCGTCGATTCCGATGGCGACACTGACCCTACCAATGATATCGATGAGATTGGCATGGAGATATGGGTGAAATTCGACGAGCCCGGTGAACGTGGCATCCGCCTCATGGTCTCTGACGAAATTGATAGTTCGACCAAAGACTACACAATCATGGTGATAGAAGGTGAAGGTGGGTGGTTCAACTTCGGGAGTGGTGGTATGATATCGTCCATCGTCATCATGCTTGGTTTGGTTCTGGCCTCTTTGCTCGGAATCCTTGCTTGGACCTCGATTCGTGGCGGCAATGATGAGGATCCATGGGATCAGGTTGCACCGATGGGTATGGAGGCCGAGCAGGAGGTTCCAATGGCCGCTCCACCTTCGGATATGTTCGCAGTCCCTGCAGCAGCACCTGTGGTTGCTGCACCGGATCCAGCTTCGGTTGAAAGTTCAGGATCCCCGCCGATTCCGACCGAAGGTCTGCCATCGGGTTGGACAGAGGAACAGTGGGGTTACTACGGCGCTCAATGGCTTGCGCAGCAAGCACCCGCACAACCTGAACCGGCTTCAGTCACAACGGTAGAAAATCCATTTTCGGCCCCTACTTCAGCCGAAGATGACTTGGACCTCGACTTCTGAGCCCAACTCATGCGGCGCCGCCTATACAATTTGTTCGGCCTACCGGAATTGCCCGATGCCTCATCAGTTGAAGACGATGAGATTGAACTTGAGTCCGTGATTGAGGAAGGCGACCCCATCAACATTCCAAAGCCGGTAAGAAAAACTGTGCGAAAGCCAGTCAAGGATCTAAAGTTCCATGATTTAGGCGCAAAGCGTTGGCTGGAATGGTCAGCCGCCCAGCAGGGTCTTCCACGTCGTGGTCTTCGTTACATTCGGCCGGATGAGATGCATCGATTACCATTGGAACCGATGTCCACTCGGCTGCTTCAAGGCGACATCTGCATTGTCGATCTTAGCAGTCTGGCACACATGGACAGTCAGCGTAGTGCTCTAGCACGCCAAGTCCAAGACATGGCCAATTATGGCGGACTTCCTGTGTTTGCCCTCGACGATTCAAATCGATTACTTCTCATTCCGGGCCGAGGAACAAGAATTGATACCGAAACGCACGAACTCGGTGGCAATTCAATTCTAGATTAATCCCGATGACTTCGAACATCGAATGACCAAGCGGCTCCATCTGGTCCACTAGTAAGTCGATTCAGTCCTAATTGTGCCAACAATGCCCCCCAGTTTTCCGCATCAGGCGGCATTTGTTGTTTTGTCCCTGAATTAGGCCGTAGAATGTTCTGGACACGCAAGATTGCCAAGGTGGCTACTGAATCTGGCAAAGGATGTAATTCTGCAACTTCGCACTCGAGAACGGCCGCTGATAGAGGATGGTAGGGTGGGAATCCATTCGGGGATCCAATCGATTCATCAAGGCCCTCCCATTCACTTTGTTCCGGTGGAATCGGTGTTGCGGTTTCGTTTACCAACAGCGCTGCATCCCACGTTCCTGGAAGGACCATGGCACTTATTTTTGATCCATTTTGAAGATTGATCAGCGTATCTCTGGGTCGCCCCGAACGATCCTGACTTAGAGAAACACCGAGTAAAGGTGGTGTATTCGCCAATAGTGAGACACTTGTGACTGGGCAGAGATTCGCCACCCCTTGTTCGCTGATTGTTGAAAGCAACAATACCGGGCGTGGGGCGATTAATGCAGACAACCACTCGGCTCTCTCTGGATGTTCCATCGCATCCATCGCATCATTGTGAATGTTTTCACCCATGGGTTGGCCCAGCAATGTTTCTCGTTTCTGTCCGG
This sequence comes from Candidatus Thalassarchaeaceae archaeon, assembly GCA_029942125.1. GTDB lineage: Archaea > Thermoplasmatota > Poseidoniia > Poseidoniales > Thalassarchaeaceae > MGIIb-P. The sequence goes on from JAPYUB010000022.1 coordinate 2,685, forward strand.
ATTCACCCTCGCTCTCGAACCAATCATCCAGTTCGCCCCTCTCGACTTCTGATAGCGCATAGGCAGTGAAATCTCGATACGCGGTCCAGCGTTCGATTTCTGCCATATCATCATCGCGTTCCTTCTTTCTGTTGATACTTGAATCGGCGTAGAGAACACACCTTCGTAGGAAATCACAGACCGCATCTTTGCTCATCCACGAGCCTCCTCATATTCGCTGCGCTGCATGTGATATTTCGCTGGATTTCCGGCCCATACTTCTCCGGCCGGGAGATCTTTGGTGAGTACGGCTCCAGCCGCGACCACACCGTGTGAACCTACACGTAATCCAGGGAGAATGATTGCGCCTCCGCCAATGACAGAGCCTTCTTCAATGGTGACGTATTGCCACTTTGCCGAATCTCTGGATGGAGGATAGCGATCATTGAGAATTGTTGCATTGGGACCGATAAAAACTCCATCTCCTACATGAGTTCCATCTGCAACGTAGGCGCCTCCTTGGATTCTTGTTCCCTCGCCGACAATGACATTGCGACCCACGTGTGCCAAACAACCGATGCTGACATCTGCCCCAATCTGTGCGCCATTTCCGATATGACATGGACCCCAAGCAACCGAACCGTGTGCGAGTTCGATTCGCTCTCCTTGGGTCATGGATTTCACTCCAGTCCTAGATGTTTGAGAATTCTCTCAGCGTGCCCCTTCGCCTTGACTCCGTATCTGGCGTAGGATAGTGTTCCATCGGCATCGATGACAAATGTAGATCGAGAGATTCCAAGGTATGTGCGTCCATAATTCATCTTTTCACGCCACGCACCATACAAATCTAGGATTACTCCTTCTGTGTCCATTAGCAAATGGAAGTTTAGATTCTGTTTTTCAATGAAGTTCAGGTGAGATTTCTGGCTTCCTTTTGAGACACCTAGCACGACGACATCATTGTTTGTCAGCATTGCCATGTTGTCTCTGAAATCGCATGCTTGTACCGTACAGCCCGGCGTTGAATCCTTTGGATAAAAATAGAGTACGATTCGTTTTCCGTCTGCAAGTAACCCTTCGAGAGAGATGGTTTTTCCATTTGTTTCCTCTGCTGTGAAAAGCGGCGCTTTGTCACCTTCTTCCAGCGTTACCGTGTTGCCCATGTGCGGTCCGAAGGACCGCTTGGCTTCAACGCTTGGCCTCTTCAAGGATGCGTTTCTTTGAAGCCGCCCAGGCACAAATTGGACATTGGGTGAGATCATGATTTCTAGCCGGGCAATGTTCTCTTCCGAAGAAGATAATCTGTAGGTGTCTCTTGATCCATGTCTCCTCCGGCCATAGCACCTTCAGATCCCGCTCGGTCTGCACCACATTCCTCGCTTCTGACAATCCCCATCTTGCAGCTAGGCGATGGATGTGCGTATCCACAGGAAATGCGGGGATTCCATACCATTGCGCCATGACGACACTCGCGGTCTTGTGCCCAACTCCTGCCAAACTTTCGAGATATTCCCAGTCAGGACGCATGCCTCCACCTTCGACGAGTTGTTCGGCCATGCGCCGCAGATTTTTGGCCTTGGTTGGCGCCAGTCCAATCTCTCGAATGAATACTTGAATTGTTTCAATCTCAAGGACGGACATTTCTTCTGGTGTACTGGCATTGGCAAAGAGTGTCGGTGTGACTTGGTTGACTTTTTTGTCAGTGGTTTGTGCAGACAGCATCACGGCGACAAGAAGTGTGTAGGCGCTGGAATGACTCAATGGAATCGGTGTTGCGGGGTACAGTTTATCCAACAAGGCTCCAATCTTCAGAGCCTTATCGGCTCTTTTCATGTCTCCAGCTCCACATCGTCCTCGGTTCGCATTCCTAACCAAATTCCGAGGGCGATACAACCGAAGAAGGGGCCATAACAAGGAATCGACAACCAACTGGCCCACGTTTCAGGTTGTCCAACAAGTACCCACGCAATCAGTGAAAGGATCATCCCAGGGAACATCGCAAAGAAGCCGAATACCATCGCTTTACCGACGCCCATCATTCATCCCTCGTCGCTAATTCAAGCGTACGTTGTATTTGTAATTCGGCCCACCATAAACCAGCTAATGCCGCGATGGTGATTCCAATCATTAATCCGACAGGGGAATGTTCGGTCCCAGTTCCAAACCACAGGAATAGAAACAGAAGACCTACACCACACAGCAATCCTGTTCGTAGGATTAGTGCAACAATCTGTGGACGCATGTTATCACCAGAGGAGTTGTTCCAAGTCCGAGCCACTACGGCAGTTGAGGATGTCGGTCTTTTCAAGCCAACCTTTTCTTGCAATCTGTGCGCCAAACCAGACATCTTTGAGGCCCTGTTGACTATGTGCATCAGGATTGATTGAGATGGGTACGCCTTGTTCTTTGGCAAAGCGACAGTATCGCCAATCTAGGTCCAATCGATAGGGACTGGCATTGATTTCGACAACCTTCAGTTCCCCCTCAGCATTCAGTTCACCCATTCTTCTGATGACCGCATGCAGATCGACCGCAAATCCATCACGTCCGCCTAGGATCCGCCCAGTGGGGTGACCCAGAATGGTAAGCGATGGGTTCTCAATGGCACGGATGAGAGCTTCAGTGTTCACATCTTCATCACGCTTCATCCATGTGGGTAGTTGGTGAACACTGCCAACGACGTGGTCCAATAAACTCCTTTCTTCATCTGTATAGTCTAGGCTTCCGTCGGAGAGAATGTCACACTCATTGCCGTGGAACAACCGAAAGTCAATTCCTTTGTCGATCCAATTCTCATTCAATGCGCGAATTTCCGCCGCCTGTGCAACCAGTTCATCAGGGCTGAGCCCACTGGCAATCTGCAAGATTTGACTGTGATCGGCAATTCCTAGGAATTCCCAGCCGAGATTCTGTGCAGCCTCCGCCATCTGGCTCAGAGTTGCTGTTCCATCTGAGGCCGTGGTGTGATTGTGAAATGCTCCCTTCAACATGGATGGCTCCATCAAATCGGGAATCCTACCAATCTCAGCAGCCTCTATCTCTCCAGTATCTTCGCGAAGTTCAGGCGGAATCCATTGGAGATCTAGATGCGAATAAATCTCGGCTTCTTTCTCAGCAGGTAGTGAGAATTCAGCCGCTTCGATTCCTTTCAGTTCACCTACAGCATCTAGGGGGAACAAACCGAATTCATTCAACCGTAATCCTCTATCAAGTGAGCGCTGTCTCATACGAACGTTGTGCTCTTTTGAGCCGGTGAAATAGGCCAAAGTATAGGCGAACACATGTGGGGGGACGAGTCGAATCTGTGCATCTATTGTGGTGTTCGATGCTATTTCTTCGTAAGCGTCTCCACCCAATGCTTCCAAAACCCCTCCATCAAGTCCAGATTCCATGACCTCATCGGAGAAGAATTCGGTGCCCAAGATGATACTGACCTTGGATGAACCTGCACCTTTCACATCCGCGACCCCGGGAAGAGTAACTATCTGTTCAGTCACAGCTTCTACATCTTCAGGTAACACGGCAGCAACGATGTCCAAGTCTCCAATGGTTTCCTTTCGACGTCGCGTTGAACCCGCCAATTGCGCTCTTTCAACACCTTCCATCGTCGCGATTCGTGCCTCGAGTGCTTCGCCATAGAGAAGACCCACATCGAGGCGTCTGCGCCCAGAGAATCGTTTGAGCAATTCTATGCCATCGATAACCTTCTGCTCTGATTTCGCTCCCATGCGATCCAGTTCCTGAAGTTCACCATTTTCCGCTGAAACCTTCAGTTGTTCAATGGATTCGATTCCCAATTCATCATGGAACTGTTTGATGCGTTTGGGGCCCAGGCCCGGGATGGCCAACATCTGAATTAATCCGGAGGGAACACTGGTGTACAATTCTCCAATTCCGCCCCACATGCCTTCAGTCATCGCTTCGGTAATCAATCCAGCAATGCCTTTGCCAATTCCTTTGACATCGGTCAGCCTCCCTTCTGAGGTCACCAGCCACAGGTCTTCTTCTAGAGAACCTAACGTACGGGATGCGTTTTGATAAGAACGAACACGGAAAGGATTGGCCCCCTTCAATTCCAACAGTACACCGACTTGCTCGAGTACCATGATGACGTTTGATTTGGAGTAAAAAGGCGGACCATTTCTTCGTGGCCTAGGCAGACTCCAACTCGCCACCTTGACCATGATTTCCAAGGAACGTGGTCCTTCTTGACTCTTGGCACAGGCTGAAGTGCTGCCTCCTCATCGAAGAGCCATGGATTCGATTGAAACACTCAGTCAAGTCCTGTGTGCTTCGACTCTCTTACTTTGGATTCTTATCGCCAATATTTCACGAAATGACAAGGCTGAAGATCGTGCCCAATGGGGGATGGTGATTTTGGCCTTATCTGCCGCGGCTTCATTGATTTATCTGGGCAGTTCAGGTGGCAGCCTATGGGGCTCCACATACCTACCGAAACCTCTGGCCGTACTCTGTATCGCATTCGCATTCATGGCCCGTTTGAACATCAAGGGCCGTAATATCTCACAGGGCATGAATCCACATCAAATCATGAAGCAGAACCGAGAATCTGAAGATGAATGATCTCGTCACAGCTTGCGTTTGATGACGAATTCCGGACTTTCTGGAATCGTTGGTTCAATGTGGTGCTGATGTGCCCCTCCACGACGAATTGCATCGAAACGTGCTTCACTCTGTAGATCATCCGTGGCTTTCTTGTCCATATTTCGCCGCCATAAACTCCGTGCTTGAAACTGTCGAATCGTACCGATGAGGCCGATGCTTCCAACCAGAACGACGATGCCAGCCTGCATTCGTTGGAATTGCCATGGCGTGTTGTCTGAAAGCCAAACTGCCAAATCATCTAGCAAACCGTTGATGAACGAGATATCTGGGGGTTTTGTTCCCTCGCTGTGGCTGTTCATTCCCGCCCACTCTTCTCCAGTGACTTCAATTGGTAAATCTACACTATGACTGACCGAACTGTTCGCGCGTGCGAAGATGCGTAATCTGGCCATGGCAACTCCTTCCGAAAGGCCAGACAATGTGACCAGCAATTCGAGAATTTCCCCTGAATTGATATCGTAATAGGCCGCATCGAACAGATTTCTGAGGTGGATATCATCTTCCACATCAATCAACACGTACAGTGCGACCGGCCCTTCATTTCCAATCGTACATGTGAACGTGACAGGTTCCCTCAAGTCAAGGGTTGCAACAGGGGGATCGCATCCCGTTGAAAATACTGGTTCGTGAATGTCGGGGTTATCTGGATAGGCATCCGCTCCGTCCCAAACAGTGTAATCTGAGGTCGGGTCGTCATACCCATCTCCATCGCTATCCTCTGCGATAGAAAGAGGCATGAGAAGCAGTACGACAAAAACAGCGAATAATAATCGCCTCAAGTGTGTCACTCCTCGGACTTGAGTTTGTCATCGATGAATGTGCGCATATATTCGGGTAACTCACCATTGACGAACACGACATCATTGACCTCATCCAATTTCATCAGTGCGTAGTAGATTTGCATGGCAGTCATTGGAGTGCTGCTACATCCTGTGCACCCTCCTTCCAATCCGATCATGATGATTCCATCTGTTGTATCGATGACATTGACAACCCCATCGTGTGCATCCAGAACTGCTTGAACTGGTCCGACATTCTCCAGAATGAGTTGTCGGTCAACCTCAGACATGGTGAGACGGGTGAGTCGGAGGGCTTTCAACCCGTTCCCCCATACGAAGCCCATGACGTGCGTAGTCCTCCTCGATCTTTTGGTCGAAAGGCCGGCGTTTGGACAAGGTGGAAATGCAGAGATTATGGCCCCTTTCGCGCCCGCGGAATGTTTGCTTTTGACGCCGCAATTGTCCAATCGAGACTCTTATCGAACTGAGTGGGAAGCAGATGGCATATCCTATCGTCGAATCGATACACCAGATGCCATCGAAGATCTCAATCCTGACGCTGTCATCTGTAGTGGTTCTCGCGCCAATGTCAGTATGTGGGAACCATGGATGGACGAGGCTGCTCAAGTATTGCAACAGTCGGTCGTGGCCAATATTCCAGTTCTTGGTATTTGCTTTGGCCATCAATTATTGTGCAAAACTCTTGGAGGGGAAGTCAAGCGTTCAAATTCCCGAAACGATTTCATCACACCTCTTTATTCAGTGGGAATGGACACGCTTTTGTCGCCCATTCGAATGGGTTTGTTTACTCATCAGGACGAGGTAACTCGTCTGCCACCTGGCGCCCGTCTCATCATTTCTACAAAGCACTGTATAAATGCAGGAATGCGCATGGCCGGCAAACCTGTTTGGGGGGTCCAGTTCCATCCCGAAGCCAGTCGTTCTGTCATCAATCAGGCTCATGCAGATGGTGATATGGATGATGCTGAGTATTCTGCTTTTGAGGAAGATCACGGTGGCGGGGCCCTTCTCTCCGCTTTCGCGCAACTTTGTATTCCTTGAAATGGCCCACTAGGGCCATCTTTCGTTCCCCCTGAGGTTATATGGGGGTCGCCGGTCGGCCGGCCAACAGAGGTGTAACCATGGATATGAACAGTGAGATGGTCGGACAAATAGGCGTAGGTGCAGGTATAGTTGGTTTATTGATTGCCTTCATGCTATTTCGAAAGGTCGATTCGATTGAAATTGAGAACAGCAAAGTCGAGAAAATAACCAAGCAAATTCAAGAGGGTGCCATGGCATTCCTTTTTGCAGAGTATAGAATTATTGCGATATTCATTATAGTTGTAGCCGCTTTACTTGCTGCCGGAGGCAGCATTGGATTAGGCACTGAAACGGCAATTGCTTTCGTAATTGGAGCCGCGTGCTCAGTAGTAGCCGGATTCAGTGGAATGAAATCAGCAACCAGTGCCAATGGCCGAACAGCACAGGCTGCAGCAAATGGTTTGATGGAATTAACTGAAACTTCGCAACCTAAGGGCTATCAACAAAAGCAGGGTCAAGCAGCAGCACTTGCAACTGCTTTCAATGGTGGTGCAGTGATGGGTCTAGCAGTTGGTGGATTGGGACTAGCAGGAATTTCACTCATGTACCTCATGTATGGACAAGATATCGATACAGTTGGTACAATCGCAGGGTTCGGAATGGGCGCATCTTCAATTGCACTCTTCGCGCGTGTAGGTGGCGGCATTTACACCAAGGCGGCTGACGTAGGTGCTGATCTTGTAGGTAAGGTTGAAGCCGGCATCCCAGAAGATGACCCCCGAAACCCCGGTGTAATTGCTGACAATGTCGGTGACAATGTCGGTGACGTAGCAGGAATGGGCGCAGATATATTTGAATCATTTGTGGGTTCAATTATTGCTGCAATGGTCATTGCAGCTGCATCCACAGATCTTGGTGGAAATTATGTCCTTATGCCAATTTTATTCGGTGCGATTGGTTACATTGCTAGTATTATCGGCGTATTCTCAATGAGTGTATTCAAAGGCGGAGATGCAGCATCAGCTCTGCGAAACACAACTTTTGTGGGTGCAGTCCTATTCTTAATTGGTGTATATTTTGCTATGACTGAACTAACTTTTGATGGTGTAACTTTATCAGATGGACATTATGGCCTAGGGCCTTTAAAGGCCGTTGCAATAGGTAGTATAGTCGGAATTCTAATCGGTCTTGCGACAGAATATTACACTGGAATTGAGCCAGTATTTGGTGTACCTGTCAAAGCAATTCCATATATCGGTGAAGCCAGCAAGACAGGTAGTGCTACCAATGCAATTGCTGGACTTGCAGTTGGTATGCAGTCGGTATTCATACCTGTTATTTTGATGTGTGTTGGAATTTATGTCGCCAATGACGTTAGCGGACTATATGGAATTGCAATGGCTGCTATGGGTATGCTTGCAACTGTTGGAGTTACGATGACCGTAGATGCATATGGTCCCGTTGTTGACAATGCAGGGGGAATTGCAGAAATGAGTGGACTTGGCGAAGATGTCCGAGCAATCACTGATGAGTTGGATTCGATTGGAAACACAACAGCAGCAATTGGCAAAGGATTCGCAATTGGTTCTGCTGCATTGACTGCTCTAGCGCTCTTCGCCGCCTTCAACTCCAGCACTGAAACTGCGTTGGGCCTGGATATCGACGGCAACCAGATTCTGCTCAACCTATCTCTGACCAACCCCATGGTCGTCATCGGTCTACTCATCGGTGGCTCGCTGCCCTTCGTGGTCGCAGCCATGACGATGAAATCCGTCGGTCGTGCGGCTGAGGAGATGATCGACGAGATCCGCCGCCAATTCCGCGAGATTGATGGTCTGCTCGAAGGCCGTGAAGGTGTCGAGGCTGACAGCGCTAAGTGTGTGGACATCTCGACAAAGGCCGCCTTGCGTGAGATGGTCGCTCCAGGTTTGGTCGCGATTGCAAGCCCAATCCTCATCGGCTTGCTGCTCGGCAGTGAATCCCTCGCTGGCATGCTCGCCGGTGCGACAGTCACCGGTGTTCTCATGGCGTTGTTCATGGCTAACGCCGGCGGTGCTTGGGACAATGCGAAGAAAGCCATAGAACAAGGTCACATCGAAGGCGCGGAGAAGGGCGACGACGCCCATACCGCAGCGGTGGTCGGCGACACTATCGGCGACCCCTTCAAGGATACTAGCGGCCCTTCGCTCAACATCCTGATCAAACTGATGAGTATCGTCAGTCTGGTCATCGCCACTCTGATCGTCAAACACGGCGGACTTCTCTGAGCCAAGTGTTCAAGAGAAACACACGACAAGGGGTTCACATGCGTGCACCTCTGATGGCACTGTTGATGCTCAGCATCAGCTTTGCCGGTTGTCTTGATGGAGGAGATTCACCCGACCAAGGTCCAGGAGATGCCGATGTCTCAACACCCGCCGAATGGCAGATTGGTCAATGGTGGCTGTACACCTTCTCAACACCCGATTGGGAAGATGATTCTGCCCGCCTCGTTGTTGCTGAAGTTGATGCCGAAGAGGATACTGCATACATGCTCGCAATCTCTAGTGAGAGAGAGGCGAAGCGTCACGCGGTCCTCAATCACAATCCATTCCTAGGACGCATCACGCACGACAATCTCTCCGCATTCGAGAATGGAGAGGCACGATCTGTGTTGAATTTCCCACTCGATACAGGGAAGAGTTGGTCTTTCACACTCTTTGACATTGATTGGACTACTGAAGTCATCGGTTCTAGCAATGGTCTGGCCACAATGTCTGCCACATCAACGGATGGCCAGATTCTCACTTACACATATGATGGTTGGGCGGGTTTCATTGGCTCTCTCATCTGGTACGACTCCGAAGAAAAACTTCAACTTCGCATGATACTCACTGGAAACGGATTCAACCATACGGGTAATGTTTGGTTCATCCGCGCAGGCGATATCTTCTCAGATGAATGGGACCACGATGCTGGTGCGCCCGATGTCGAGATTACCGATTCATTCTTTGTCGGCGATCATCCCAGTCAAGGGACTTATGATGAGATGATTTACTGGCTCGATGCTGAGATGGGTGTTGGTACCAGCAGCGGCACACTCACCCTGCGTGATCACCAATCAACCTCGATGCTCGGCCGTCAATGGGGTCAGAATGCAGAGGAGTCCGGAAATCTCGGGACGATTCCCTATCCCAGTGGGGATTACACCCTCACAATTACCCAGACGGGTAATTCTTACATTCGATTGATTGTCGCTGGTGGCCTGACTAGTTCTTGGGAACTATGAGGGAAGAAGACATTGTCTGCTAAAGACAATGGTTCATGAAGGTCCAGCCGGTCCAATGGCCATGAGCGACCGAGTCACATCTCATCTAAATCGAGCAAACACTGATTTTTTGCTATTCAGCACCAATGTATGTCCGTATTGCACCAAGGCCAAGCGAATGCTAGATGGTCAGAAATTATCTTGGAAAGATGTCAATGTTCAGAATGATAGTGAGTTGAGGATGGAAGTAGTCGCAATGACTGGTCATCGAACCGTCCCAGTCATTTTTGATCTACGGGGTGATGAACCAGTCTTCGTTGGTGGTTCTGACAACTTGGAAGTCTATCTCTAAGGTATAGCCCAATCAAATAAATTTCTCAGAACACGACGTCTGAATCTCCTTGGATTCCTTATGATTAATACTAATGCAACTCCGATAATTAGGATGAGACAACTAATCATTCCCGTCATTCCTAATATGATTGACAAAAGACCTAATGAGTCTACAAATTCACTAAATCCATCATTTTCCTCTTTGGGTTCCCAATCCCACCAAACCATGGTCGCGACAATATCGAGTCCAGTTTGCAGACCGGCTTCTACATTGTTTCGCCCACCAGCCATCGTGTTGATGGTGGTCACAGAATCTGTTTGGGCATGTTTTGGCGTTTGTTCACAGGTATCTCCTTCTTCGAGAATATACTGATGCTGCCCACGAATCCAAGTCGCCGTGTGATTGTGCATGATGAAGTTGTAGTGATCAGAATTCCCCTTTGTATCATCGATGACTCGGACCCATTCCTCTGGGTGTGAAAGATTGGTATTGATGTCTTTCAGATGAGTTTGGAACAATTCAGCGTTCACTTGCATTTCCTCAGTGACTTCCAATCCTTGATCTTCGTAATAGGACCAATCTTCAACCGGTGAGGTAAACATGTACAATGTCCAGTAGTCTTCGTCACAACCGGACAACTGACTGGGTAATGGTGTTGGTACAGGCCAATTCAAAGCAAACATGTCGAGATTGACGTAGGTCACCGTAACGTGGTCAGGGATTTGTTCTTCCACAAAGTGCAAACTTCCCTTGCCACCGCCTTCTGGACTGTTGCTACCTTGCCATTCTTCGTAATCCCACCATGCCAATTTCCAGGTGTGTTTTGGCGTCCCATTCCATTCGGAAAAGGTGCGAGCTAATTCGAGCAACGATCCTGAACCGGTGCCATCATCATACGCCCCACTGCTACTACAAGTTGGGTATGTCAGACCGATGAGAGGCGGAGGTGAATAGCAGATTGCATCATGATGTGCTCCAATCACCATCCATTCATCTTCGAGTGTCCCATTGATTGTCACAACGATGTTTTCACAGTTCTCACAAACCTGAGTTGTGAATGGTTGACGCTCGACTTCGTACCCCATAGCCTCGAGTTCGCTGGCAATCCAGTCACGTGAATTTTCGTTGGCAGTTGTGTCAATTCGACGGTATCCAAATTGTGTCATGGAGACCATATTGTCGTAGGCAGCACTGCCTTCAGGCCAGGTCGGTGGCTCCTCAATCTGTACTTCGGTGTACTCTAGTTCACCCGGCAATCCCGTGACGATTAGGAGGATAAGTACGAACAACGCAGTGCGCTGTGTATGCCGAGACATCGACTGAAGACGTGTGGTTCCCATCCTTGAGGCTTCGCCTCAAGCGGACGTGCTCGTGCGAGGGTGAACCTGAAGGTCGGTTCCTTCTTGGCTACAATATGGGCGACTGGTATGTACCTGAGTCACGAACACAACCGGTGAATCGGGGCGATTTTCTTAGGGCCGAAATGCAATCTCCAATCGATTCTCGAATTGCTGCATGGTGGCTCACCCAAGCGTCTTGGATGGTTCGATTCCAAGGAGGCCCACTCGTCCTAATAGATCCGTGGTGGCGGGACCTTTTCGCTGGTGACCGATGGGGTAAACTTCTCGGTGAATTTCCACTTGAACCTGAACAACATCCTGAGCCCGACCTTGTCCTCTGTACCCACTGGCATGATGATCACATCTGTCCGGTTTCAATTCCTCGCTTGGCCACTCATTTCCCCTCTTTGCGTTTTGTCGTTCCAAACCGCTCGGTTGACTTGTTTACAGGCTGGGGAATCGCTGAAGATCGCATCATTCCAATGATGGGTTCTGATTCCATCCAAATCGATGGTATTCGAGTTCACGCTGTTCCGGCAGCGCACGAAGAACTCGACATCACTTCTGAAGGGGCTTGGTATCTTGGTTATGTGCTGCAATTCGGCGATTCGACTGTGCTTCATATGGGCGACAGCCGACCTTATCCCGGTTGGCACGAAGCCTTCCAACAGGTTTCTAATTCCTACGATTTGGTATTTGCTTGCATCAATGGAAATGACAATCTTCGACACGATGAAGCCGTCGATTTAGCTCTCGCTTTGAACCCCGGATTGATTGTTCCTATGCACTATGGAATGGACCCTGGTAATACGGTTGACCCCCAGATATTCGTTGATGATATTCTCGAAAGATTTCCAAATCAATCCTATGTCATCCCTGAGGTTGGAGGGCGAATCCTCATCGATTGAATATTGATTGAGCATATTTGTACCCTACAGTTAGACCCACATCAATGTATGGCGTTTTTACAAAAGATGCACTGAGAATTTGTTCTGCCGCCAATCTTCGTAATGCTTCCACTTCGTTGTCTTCAGCAACGTTCCAGAATGCTTCGGTCCAGATGGATCGGCCCGTGATGCGAATCTCACCCAATGGAAATGGTTTATCGGGGTGTTTATTCGAGATTCCAAGGATTCGATTTCCTTCGATTTCAGTCACCCGACCTGTATCACAGAGATGTTCAACCCATGGTGAAGCCGCTTCGACCACCGCGAGCCGTGTTGAACCATCGAATTCGTTGCAGAGAATCATCGACGGATTCGTATCGGTGAATAGAACATCGGGAAGAGCCACAAGACACGGTGAACCGGCTGTTAGGCTTCTTGCACATCGTACAGCATCGACCAACCCATTCGGTTGCATCTGATGAACGATTTCAACTCCTCTCTCTTCTAATGCTGAATCGATTGCTGGCTTATTAGGAGAGGAAATCACGACAATTTGTTCAATTCCAGCATCTTCAACCTCACGAATGGTTCTCTCAAGCATCGTTAAGCCTCCAATCTCAATCAGCTCCTTACAGCCCAGTACGGCGTTTTCAGACATTCGAGTGCCGAGTCCGGCGGCTGGGATTACGGCCCACTTCACATCATCCTCTTCCGCCATGCTACCCGCTCAAGGTTTAGGGAAATAAGATACCCCTGCAACAACGTGGGGTCTCCATGCGACGGGGTGCTGAGGCCATCTTCTGTTCCATCCCTGCAAGGATTGGACTCCTAGGTAACCCTTCTGATGGATACAATGGTCAGTGTATTTCGTCTCTCGCTAGAAATTGGAGGGCAAGGTCTGTACTCACCCCACATGAAAATCGTTGGGACTTTTCTATTTCCATCAATTGTGGTGGTGAGAAATTGGAATATAAATCGCTAGCAGATCTGGCTGAAAACCAGCCCGACCTTTCTGAAGATGGAATCTCTCGTCTAGTTTTGGGCGCATTGATTCATTTCCAAGAGGACTGTGTTGCCAGTGGTCTTGCCATTGAGGCGAGTGGATTCAAACTCGAATTAGAAACTGATATTCCGCGACAGGTGGGCCTTGCAGGATCATCAGCGGCGATTACAGCTGTCGTCCGTTGTCTGTTGACTCATCATGGCTTAGGTACGGCTTTGCCCCCTCATGCTGTTGCCGACATGGTCCTGAAGGTCGAGACTGATCGATTGGAAATTCATGGTGGTCTTCAAGATCGTCTTCCTCAAGCCTACAATCGCATGTTGCACATGGATTTCCGCGAGGAACTGATGGTACGTAGGGGCTGGGGCGCATACTCACATATGGACGAATCGTTGTTGCCCAAGATGTGGTTGGCATACGGTGGGATAGGAGAGGAATCGGGTAAGGTTCACGCAGATCTTCCCGGACGTTGGGCTGAACAAGACCCCGTGATGGTTCGTGTCATCAATGAACTTGCTTGGTGTGCCCATCGTGGCAAGGAAGCTCTCGTCTCTGGCGACATGGCTGCCCTATCTACTGAGATCAATCGGAATTTCGACTTGCGAACCGAACTCTTTGGTGAAGAGGCTCTCGGTGATAATCTAGAGATGGTTCGTTTGGCTCGCAGTCTAGGTTCCTGTGCGAAACAGCCAGGCTCGGGAGGTGCTATCATCGGCCTCATTCCAGACGACGAATTCATGGAGCGCGCGGCCCCAGCCTTTGCTGAGCACGGTTGGGACTTGGTGGCTCTGGAGATGTAGGGATGCCCGACAATCGGATGCGCATTGCCTATGTCCACGATTCACCATTACACGCAACCCTCGCTACCGATTTTCGCGATCCGGAACAATTGTCAAATCTAGGATTCACAGATGTCGTCATCTCTGATCAGATGAGTGGATGTTTGTACAGCATCAACCAGGAATTGATTGAGAGGGTCGATACAGCAATCGATGCGGGCTTGGATGTTTGGCTCATGGATGATTTGTTCACTTTGCCCGCAGATTCTGATGCGGGATGCCCTGGTCTCCAAGAGAGTTGGGACATAACTGCTCAAGCGATTCGTGATGTCATTGAATCAGCCCCTCAGATTCGTGGCCTTGTCTTTCGATATGGAGAGACCTTTGACAGTTCGGATTCTGCTTTGAAGCGAGTCGATTTGTTGCGTTGTGAATGCATTCATTGCTCGTCTATGGACGGCCTCACACGTCGTCGTAAGGTGATTGAACTGCTAGAGTCTGTGGTCTGTAGGGAGATGGGCAAGCGCTGTATTCTGCGTCTATGGGATCTTTACGAAGATGGGGTTCATGCGAATCGAATGTTACAGACAAAAGTTCTCACAAAATGGGCAGGTGATCCTCGATTCTTCGTTTCTGTCAAACATACCTTGACTGATTATTGGAGACATCAGCCTTGGAACCCTTCTATTTCTGAGGGTGGCCCTGCTCGTTTGATTGAATTTCAATGCGAACGTGAATACGAATTCATTGGCATGGTTCCCAATTGGTTGGGCCCAGAGTGGAGCCAAGGCCCAATTGAGTGCGGTGAACGCGGGTGGACGGGTCTTGCCAATGTTCGACCTCAGGATTGGGCTGGAAGTTGGATAATTCCCATTGGAGGGGGGTGGTCCAGTCGTCATGCTTCAAGCGAACTCTGGGCGGACATGAATTTACACACCGCCTTGTCATTGACCACAAATCCTGACCGTGATGCTGGTGAGATTCTCACTGAATGGTTGGCGCTGAATGAATTACCGCTCGAATCTCAATCTCTATTTGAGAAAAGTTCTGATTTAGTTCTTCGGCTTCGCTATTTCGATGTCTGGCGAATCATTGCCAATCAGCATTGGATGCCTTCCGAGAATTGGTTTCGAGATGACAACTTTGTACCCGGTGCTTGTGCTAAGATTGCCAATACAGTTGTTGAACAAGGTATGACGGATCTTTTGCGATCAGAGCGAGCATTGGCCACTGCAATGGCGCGTAGTCATCTGATAGAAGCGGAAGCATTGCCGGAATGTAAGCACACTGAATTCATTCTGTCTTCCTATCGTTGGGCTCTTCATTTTGCCGAATGGACAGAACAGACGTGGAATCAATTGCTTGAGAGTGCACCACTTAACCGTGCAGAATGTAAATCTCTCCTCCTTCATCGCCTCGAGGAAGATCCGATGGCGCCGTTATCGGTGATGGATTAAGGCATAGACCACTTCCCCGCAGCATGGAGCGCCGCCTGTTTGCCCGTCTCTGGGAAGAGGTCGACTTTGACGATCATCCTCTCGCTGGTGGCCATGGCCCTGAACCCGAAGGTAATCTCAAAGTCACATCAACTCCGAACAGAATTCGTCTGGAAGATGCTCGTATTTCGTTCATTCTTGGGACTGGTGAGGAAGCAGATTCAATTCATCGTTGGACCACCTGTAGCATGCAGATGAACGATGGACCGGAGCGTATGGGGGTACATCGTTGGTCCATTTCACCAGATTGTATGTCTACAGAATTGTCCGATTGGGTATGTCAGCGAATTGGAGAGCCAATCTCACAGGAAGGTGAATCTGTTGAGGGAGATCGCGAGTTGCTGGAACATATTCGAACACGTATTTCTCCAATGTTGCCTGAATGGACGTGGCACCTTGAAATTGACAACAAAGCGGATCGAATGGGTTGGTATGTTCGCGCCCCGAATGCGTGGTGCAGTTTGTTCACGATTTTCGTCGGATTGGGTTGGAATGAACAGGTTACAAAACGTGGATTTCTTCTGTTTGAACGAGCCCCCCCCAGTGAACTAGACAGGCCCGATGAAGAAGACCCCAATCGTCTCGATGGTCTTCGTACGGTAGCCTTGTGCAATGCTTCGCGCGGAGCCCTCTCTCATCTAGCGAACAATATGATGTGGGCGTCTGAACCCCATCCATTCCACCTGGAATTACCCGGGTCTGTCGAGTTATGGCCCCCTTCCATGGGCCGATGGCCATTGTTGCATGGTCGTTCTGAATCAAGCGAAGATGTCGTCGAATGGGCGGCGATAATCGTCAAAGCGCTCCAACCCGCTATTTCGACCCTTTCGGCAACGATTGAAGGGCTCAGTTGGCATTAATGACAAGACCTTCGTCATCGTAATCCCAGTCCAGAACATCCCATCCTTCTGCCTCACATGCAGTGATGACCGCCTGCTGTCGTTGATGGTCAACCAGAAGAGCCACACATCCTCCGCCTCCGGCTCCCAATGCTTTCCAAGCGAC
>JAPYUB010000023.1 GCA_029942125.1 Candidatus Thalassarchaeaceae archaeon
CTTCTGTGTGGTGCAGACGGTGTTCATTCGTGGACACGTCGGCATTTTCGATTCGGTCGGCCAAAGGAATTCATGATTGGATTCCAAGCAGAAGTTTCGGGATACGAAGGCGTACCAGGACGTCTAGAGATGTTCTCTGGTGAGGATGTCGCACCTGGGCTGTTTGCATGGGCTATTCCGAATGGAAAAACACATCGTATCGGTGTATGGGTCCACCCCGAACGATTGGCTGGACGTTCTTGTGAAATGCTCTACGATGCTTTGCTCACACATCCACTGTGGAAAGATAGATTTACGGGAATTCATGAAACAGCTCGCTTCTGTGGTCCGTTGGCATGTGGCTTACTCAAACGAATTTACAAACAACGTGTATTGCTATTCGGTGACGCTGCTGGCCTATGCAAGCCAACTACGGGTGGTGGTATTGGCCCTGGTTTTGACCAAGTACATATTCTGGCACCAAATCTTGTCAAGGCCGTTTTGGCCAACAATTTGAGTGAATCCCACCTCAAACGTGTTTGCAAACCTATGGAAAAGGTCCGAAAAGAGCAGGAAAGAGCCCGAATATTACGCGATCTCTTTGTATCTTCATGCGATGATGATGAACTTGAAGCCATCTTTGAGATATTCGCTCGAGAGCACGTAGTCTCACTCATCAATGAAGTTGGTGATATCGAAAAGCCCGTCCCTCTTGGCATTCGTTTGCTCAAGGATATTCCTGAATTTCGTCGTATGGCCGTACGCGCAACTTGGGCATTGCTGACGGGCTGAGGTGTTTTTATGGGTAATTCGGATTCAGGTCGTGCAGTTGAAATTCAACTACGTTGGCCACCCTTTGATCCAGATACAGTCATTGCATCTGAGTTGCCCATTGCTCACGAGTATTTCCGTCTCTCTGAGGAAACAGTCACCCCTTGTGCTGTGAAGATTGGCGATGAATCAGGATTCCATATTCATCGCAATATTGTCCGTTTATCCAGTGGATTATCTGAATGTCGTGATTGGGTCACATTGACAGATCGAATTCCAGGAAGAGTCGAACGCGAGCGTAAAGGATGGTTCATCACGCCCAGCAAGATGCATCGAGATTCCCGTCGTTTGATTCCCTTTGCTGTGATTGGAATCATTGCATCATTGGCTATTCACGCGTTTGAACCTGCACTTGTGAATTGGGGTTGGGTCGACGGTTCATTTGCAGGGAGTGTACGCCTTGGTTTGCTTGATTATCCGGTCCTTCTACTCATCTTCTTGCCTATTTTCTTCATACCTATTATGATGCGATTACTTGCAAGCGTATGGGATTTCCAACGTACTCGCAAATTCCGCACCAATCTTCCAACTACTCCAGTTGTGAACGTACATGATGATGATTGCACTCGGGAACAGATTTCTGTCCAAATAGATTTCCCGGAAATTCGAGATGGCTGGATTTCAGCGGAGGCTCGCGTTCAAGTGGGATTGTTGAATCCAAGACGCCCGATGCTTCTACATGCGTTGGGGCGTAAAGACGGCCAACAAAATCCGCCCGGCATCTCTACTCCGTTGGCAATTAGACAGTATTCCAGTTCTGAGTTGGGGACAGGTTTCGGTGAATCTACACCACTTGAGGGGCCTGATACCAAACGTCTCTTCCTGTCGCCCCTGCCTGTGCAAAAACGTGGAAATGCATGCCCTGTCCCATTGGAAGGAGGCACCCCCACACTCCATCTTCCCGAGGGTGGCTGGCCAGGAAGTGAATATCATCCTCTTTTTGCCACCCATTGGGAAATCATACTGCGGATTGAAAGAGAAACGGATGGCCCATTGCTGTTTGTCTCCCCACTCATCATGAAAGATGATGGTCGGGATAGTAATATCTCCCATATGCCCACTCAATCCGGGCGTAGCGAGATGGCGGACAGTTGATGTTCTCCGCCATCTTCGCCTTGTTATGATGCGACGCGATTGGCTCGCAATCATTCTCACGGTACTGATGCTTTCATCTGGCTGCCTTGGGATGTTAGATAGTGGTACTGAGAACCCCGACCAAAGTATTGAAGCCAGTCAACCGCCAACAGTTCGGATCGAAGCACCCGATTCATTCCTCTACAATCAATCCGTGATAATCACAGGCCGATTCCTTGATTCGTCAGGGGGCGTTACAATTCTCGGCTCAACAGCCAATGGTGAGATCACCAGTGATGTGATTTATACGGCAAAGGATCAATTTGAGCTTGATTTCAGCACCCTTCCTTCAGGAACCCATCGAATTACAGTCACTGCAACAAATGATGCTAATCTTGCGTATACTGCGATTGTCTTTGTGACCGTACTTGAACCACCAGAGGCACCGGTGGTCATTTCGGCATTCCCTCCCGTATTGTATGTCGAAGATGGTGAATCAGCAATCGCTAGAGCCAAAATCATCCATTCTGCTATGGACACCTGCACTGGTGTATGGGAGGATGAACTTGAACGAGTTCAAACGGTTACAATTTCTGGTGAATATGCCTCAATTCCCCTTGAATCCGTCGAATCTTCATTCAATGGAACCTTCTCGATTTCTTGTGGTAGTACAGAGATTTCAACCGACACAGTATCTGTTTTTGTTTTCGTACTTACCGACGACAATCCAGATCTTGATGGTGACGGTATACCTGATGATGTAGACCGTTGTGTGGAGAGCAGTGTTGCATTCACTTCAAGCCCAACAACGGACATAGATGGAGATGGCTGTCATGATATCTCAGAGGACACCGACGACGATGACGACGGTCGGCCCGATATGTCTGATCGCTGTGGGCGTGGATTGATTAGTTGGGATTCGACCAACACTAGCCTTGACCATGATTCAGATGGGTGTCATGATGCTTCTGAAGACGATGATGACGATGATGATACAATTACTGATCCTTTCGACAACTGCCCTCTTGGGATTCCCGGTTGGCAATCCACGGGTGCATCAGATTACGATAGAGACGGGTGTCGCGATTCGATCGATGATACCGATGACGACAACGATGGCACCCCCGATACCCTAGATTCGTGCCCGCACGGCATCATAGGTTGGACGCAAACCGTAGAGAATGATTACGATATGGATGGCTGCCGTGATGCAGATGAAGACGGTGACGATGATTCCGACGGCGTCTCTGATATCGAAGATTGGTGCAATCGGACACAGCTTGGTGCTGTTGTCAACATCTATGGTTGTGCATCATACGAGTGGGATGGCGATGGTGATGGTGTCATGGATGATACCGACCAATGCCCAGGATCCCCCTTGGGTCTTGATGTGAACACGGTAGGTTGTGCGGATCTTGATGGCGACGGTGTATTCGCTAATGTTGACCAGTGCCCCGATTCCGAGCGCCGTTGGACTGCAGATATTGATGGTTGTACTGTATTACAAGTTCCAGTTTCTTGGGATTCTGGACCCTACTCGACTGAACGATTCGGCAAGGTTGGCGATTTCACCATCCAGACAAAATCTAGCAATTGGGTCATGTCAAGAGATTGGGATGGCCAGAGTACTTACCTATTCATCTTCAATCAGGATTCCAGTTCATACATGTCCAGCCTGTGGAGTCAGGACGTAGGACGTCTGTTGGGTACAATGCCCGAAAATGGCCACATATTCTTCGGTTCATTCGACAGTGACTATCGAAACGACATCGATGCCATGAACAACCGAGTTAATTCCTATCGGAACGGATTGAATGAGGACGACAAGGCATGGGTTGATTCTCATGTACACTACATCGATCAACAAGGCGGAGCCATCGGCGGTGCGCTTGGCAATGTCATCGGCGATTGGAGTTCATTCTACTACGGCATCGATCGCTTCCAGCAATGGAGAGAAATTGGTTCACTATCTAACTGGGCAGGCACACACAACGTCAATTATCGATTTGATTATATTGGCAAGATGCAGTTGCAATTTAACTCAGAATTCCCAATCGAAATGCGTCGCCATGACCCGGGTGTGACTGTAGTCGATATTATGGTCGGTCAGCGCCATAGTGGTGGCTGGAGCGGTGGCCATTCATCGCTCGCAAACGGCTCATTCCCTACCGCTTCTGTCATGGAGTCATTCAACACTATGGAACTCTACATGCATCACGGTTGTAGTGAACATCGTGACCGTTATCAGAAGAGTGACAGTTCCTATGGCGGTTGCCACGAATGGGATTACAGTCAATACATGCAGATTTGTGATGAAGTAGGAAATTCATCATCGTGCGCCACTGAATTTGGGTATTGGATTACGACATATGGACGAGAAGGGCGTTGGTTGACTGACATATCTCCACGTTTGTTTGAATTGGTGGATGGCGGCGATCGTATGTTCCGCTATCGAGGCGCCAATGGTGGATGGCTGAATGTCAGTGTCTATCTTTCGAATTGGGATGATGACGGGCTTCGACCGACAGGTGGCGAGTTGGCCTTCAATGGAGGTTCGTTCCGTGGTGAGTACAACAACGAATCTCAGTACAAGCGATTACATGACCTACAGATTCCCGAAGGAACACAGCGCGTTGAGATTTATGCCGTCATCACTGGGCATGGGTTTGGCAAGGACACTGCCAATTGCGCCGAGTTTTGCAATCACGAGCACCGTTACAGCATGAATGGACATGTCACTCAGGAAGACCACGCAATAGCCGGAAATAGCACTGTTGGCAGTGACAATGAAGGCTGTGCAAAAGAGATGCACAATGGAGCACTGGCCAATCAACTTGGCTCGTGGCCCTATGGACGGGCAGGTTGGTGCGCGGGCCAAGATGTCAAACCGTGGACATATGATATCAGTCAGTGGATCGATTTGGCTGGTAATCAGAACAATCTTCGATACCAAGGCCTGTACAATGGCCAAAATTATGTTCCTCAGAACGAACAATCGGGAGCTAATCAGAATATACACGCCAATATCTGGGTTGTCTATTACTCTAACATTAGCACCAACGGAAGCGCACAACTGGACAATTCCCCCAATCCTCCACCACCCACCGACGAAGATGACTTGCCTCGTAATAGCGTTGAATTCGCCCGTGAGGAAGAATGCTCGTCCAGAGATGACTAAACAGCGCCACCCTCTTGAGGGGCAGACGGCACACCCCCCTCATGCGCTTCGCCGTTTTAGGTGCCGGGTCCTTCGGGACCGCGATTGGGACCCATCTCGGAAATTTGGGTCTAGATGTCAAGCTTTGGCGACGTTCATCCAATTCCAATCTGGACGCAGTTATCGCTGAATCAGATGTCTTGATCTTAGGAGTTCCAGCACAGGAAATGCGCCAATTCCTATCGCAAATCAATACCGATAAACCGATTGTCAGCCTCGCCAAGGGGATTGAAGCAACCAATCTCAAACGAATGTCTCAGGTTGTTTCTACAACACTAGGTTCCAATCCATACGCCGTCTTGTCCGGTCCATCATTTTCCAAGGATATCATCGCAGGGAATCCGGTGGGATTGACGCTTGCATCGAAGGACAAGGCACTTCGTGACTCTCTTCAATCGCTCCTCTCAAATGATTTGGTTGACATCAAAGTCACTGACGATGTTGCTGGAGTTGAAATCGGTGGTGCATTGAAGAATGTCTTTGCAATCGGTGCAGGGATTCTTGCCGGTATCGATGTCGGTGACAGCATGGCCGGTGATTGGTTTACTCGTTGCATGGTTGAAATGCGAGATGTGGGCCAAGTCCTTGGTGGGCGATGGGAGACATTTAGTGGACGTAGTGGGCTTGGCGATTTGGTTATCACTTGCACCGAAAATTCACGCAATTTCCGCTTTGGGCAGGCATTTGCCAAGCACGGCTCCATCGATGTGGCACTCTCTGAAATTAACTCTACAGTGGAAGGTGTCGCTACACTTGAGGCCATTCACAAGATCACACAATCACGTGGGATGATGACCCCAATCATCCGTGTGTTGTATCAAACAGTCCACGAAGGAAGTATATCTCCTCATGATTTCCTAAGTGAAATTCGTAGACTTGATGGAAAGCGCCTCAAAGAAGGTGCCTCGACCGGTTCAGTCGTGATGCGTCGTTTGTTGCCCAAGGTATGGTATCGTAGGCGTCGTTAATCAAAACGGTAAGATTTTGATTAAAAACTGATATTCGATGAACCATATCATTACCCAAATGCCGACAAAGATGAGAACCCCCCCAGAGACTTGCTTGATTCGTTCCATATTTCTCCTCATCCAATCAACAAGAACTCGCTTAGATGCGGCGATTAGAAGTATGGCACCAATCATCATCATGGCTGCTGAAAGTGCATAGATGACAAATACAGTCATCGAGCCAATGAATGTCCCAAATTCAGTTGATGCCGCTAACGTAAGCCCAATCAGTAGGGGGACAGTGCAACCAATACTCGACATTCCATATCCGACACCATAGGAAAAGAGTCCAGAGAAATCCCGAGTCTGCTCTTTGGGTGCTTTGTTGCGAGAGAGTTTGAGTTTGACAGTCCACCATGCATTTCTCAATGGGTCCATGATTGGCGCCGTAATCCATGCGTAGTCATATTTCAGCACCCATGCAGTTCCCATCATCAGTAACACCAGACTAACGGGCAACAAGATGTATGTCAGCAAGGGTGCAGCTGCATTCCCTGCGATGGCAAGAATTAGGCCCAATATGAGATAGACGAGGAAGATTCCCGATGAGGCTGCAATCCCTGCAGGCAGGGCCTCTGCAAAGACATTGACATCTTCATCTTCATCACGCCCCTCATTGGCGGTGACATAGAACGTGACGAACCCAGGCAGCAAAGGAAATGCACAGGGTGCGAGAAATGAGAGGGCCCCTGTAGCAACTGCAAGGAGAAGAACATGCGCCGAATTCACACTGACTGCGCTGGCTTGACCCAGCAACGCCGCATCGACTACATTTTCCAATTTGTCAAAGTCAATCGAGTCTCCTTGATCTTCCATCACCACAGTACCATCCATGTCAATAACGACAACGACCGGGATACTGGATGCACCGTAATCAGTGACCATCTGGTTACTAGGGTCGAGTGCATGTGGCCATCCGTAATCATTCTCATCCATGTAATTTCGTAAATCGTCCATGTCATCAAGGCTTACGCTGACTGACAAAATTATCACGCGTTCATCATCAGCATATTTGTCATGAAGTGGACTGATGGTTTCCTGAGCAACCCCCTTGCAGGGTTTGCACCATGTGGCCATGAAATCGAGAACAACGACTTTGTCATCGCTAGCCATACCTGATTGTGATAGCATGATTCCATCGGTTGTTTCTACGGTGAATTCCGGGGCATCGGTCGTCGCACCAGTAAACTTCGTCACAATCACAACAGATATTACAGCTAAAATTAGGAGGACAACCAGAGCGTATGGAGCAACATTTTGTGTTTTATCAATCCAAGGTTGCCTACTTTTAATCTCGTCCCAGTTAGAATAGTCTGAGTCGACTTCGAAGTCGTCATCCATGTGACTTCCTCACTGGGGGGTCTCACCATGTGCCTTGGTAGGGCATTCGAGCCCAGACAACAAAGAATCCGAGAATCATCATGACGAAAAGGCCACCACCACCGGCAACCCATAGAATCCAGTTGCCACCCGCATCACCCATCGCATCTAGCGAGGTTCCAGCGAAGGTTTGGACATCAGTGTTGTTGGAGATATGTGCACCATCGGTGAACATTACTTGATAGTTGATTTCCTTGCCTTCAGATACGGGGATAGTGGCAGTTGCAGCGGCATTGCCATAGGAATAACAAACACCGTTTTCATCACAGATTTCATCTCCCTTGATTTCCATGTCATCAATGTTCCAATCGCCGGTTTGTTTGGCGCCACTATCATCAATCCATGCTGTATTCCATACTACTTGGGCACCTGAAATACCCTGCTCGTCATCGAAGAACACCATCAATTCTGCATCATTACCTTTGAGCGATTCAATAGTTTCAGTAACGACTGGAATATCATTTTGCATATCGTATGCGGTTGATTTAGGCGTTGCACTGTTGATGGCTCGAGGTAGGCCTTGCTTTGCATTGGGTGTGCTGCCTTGTGCATTGTCATCTCGATCATAAACTACAGCAACTACACTGATGTTTGCTGCATTGACTGGATGAATAGGCACTTCACCACCGCCAGACATGACAACAGTTTCAGGAATGGACCAATCTGCGACGACAGTGTAGGTTTCATCAATTGCTAGACTTCCCTGGTCATCATCAATGACAGTAGCACGGTGTACATTGTGAGTAATGACTTCCATGCCTTCTTGGGAGGAGTAAGCTAGAACATCATCTTCAATCACAAATAGATACACAGAATAATCCAAGGTATCTGTCAAGGATCCAGAAATAATGGGGAAGAAATCATCATCTCCCCCATAGGTTAGGTTGACTTCAAATCGCCATCCATCTCCCATCCATTCTTGATAAACTTCGAGTTGTGTATTGGCTACTGAGCGCGCACCACTCTCGTCCATGGCTGCAATGTGGTCCTGACTGGAGACAAACCCACCATCGAATTCGCCGTCGGGCGTTCCAACGACTGAATAGAATGAATACCGGTCTTTACTGGCTTGAATGGCCAATGGGTCATCGCCATCTCCTCCATTGGTTTGGTGAAAGGCAATCCAAGTGAATGGGACACTCGGCTCATCTCTGTAGTCATCGTGATATTGATTGATAACTGGTTCAGAATTTGACATGCAAGGAGAGCATGAAAGGCTAGTAAACAGTTCCTCAATAGGGCGATGTGTCCATTGATCCATCGATTCTGCTGAGGTCGTATCATCATTGTCGAAATGCTTGACTTCGACTATGGCTGCATCACTTGCAGCCCCGACCACTGGAACTGTGGTGATAGACAGTAGCATGACCAATACCAGTGCGTATGGCAGGGCCTTTGCCAAGTTGAAATCTTTCGTCATTGATTGTGGGAGGTCGAGACCGGTATTCAACCTGCCGAATTCAGCCCCTAAGGGGCTGTGTTAGTTGCAGGTTGCAAGGGAGGGGGGGAGGGAAATGCCTGAACGTCTGGCCCCACATCGGGGGTTTCAAGTAAATTGTAATCTGAATCACGCCGCAGGGCTACGAATCCAGCTCGCCGCACTGTTTCTTGCAACTCAACTTCCAAGGCACAGGTTTTCTCTGTTCCTGAGGCCGAAACGACGTTTTCCTCCATCATTGTCGACCCGATGTCATCAGCGCCGCCAAACAGAGCCATTTGTGCTACATCCAGACCCATTGTTGGCCAAGATCCCTGAATATGTGGGATGTTATCGAAGAACAATCTGGAAATGGCCACATGACGGAGGTATTCCGTGGGTCCACAACCCAATTCACTTCGATTTCTACCTTGATTTCGCATTCCAAAGACATTCATCTCAAGTTGAACTGGCCATGCGATGAACGAGGTGAACCCAGTCCAGCCTTTTTTCATCGCCAAATCTTGCAATTCACGAACTCGATTCATGTGTTTGACTCGATGCAATGCACTTTCCCCAAAGCCGATGACATTGGTTGCCGAGGTGGTGAGGTCAAGAGATTGTGCTTCTTGCATGACCCTCAGCCAATTGTCGGCACTTCCTTTCTTGGGCGAGATGTCGAGTCGAACATCGTCAACCAACATCTCAGCACCCCCCCCTGGCAATCCATGCATTCCAGCATCCTTGAGTTCAGCCAGCACCTCTAGGGTCGTTAGACCGCATACATCGGCAATCCCTTCGATTTCAATCGGGGAGAAGCAATCGAGGGCGATGGTCGGATGGGCGTCACGCAAAAATCTGATGAGATCGGTATACCATTTAAGTGGCAAATCTGGATTGACTCCACCTTGCATCAACACCCGAACTCCATCGACGGCTTCGAGTTCAGCAAATCGGGCAGAAATCTGTTCATATGTCTGGGTGTATGTTTCCTCGTGACCGGGTGGGCGATAAAATGAGCAGAATTGACAATTAATTGTACAGACATTTGTGTAGTTGACATTCCGATCAATCATGTATGTCACATGGTTACCAGGATTGATGGTTCGACGCCGTTCAGCAGCCACACTGCGGAGTAGATTGAAGTCGGCTTCTACGTACAACAGAGTTGCATCCTCAACACTCAAGCGAGGTGATTCAGGGCCTCGTTGGGATTCAAGCACATCTTGCCACATATCCGTCCCTCAGTTGGAACCGACAAGAGCCTCGATTTCAGTGATTTCCTTGGGGCACTTTGCTGTGAGGACGACCGGCCCATCTTCAGTGACAAGGACATCGTCTTCGATTCGAACACCAATTCCGGCCCATTTCGAATCAATTTCGATATCGTCTCTCCATGCTCCAAAGTATAATCCAGGTTCAATTGTAATTACCATCCCAGGTGCAAGTTCGCGTTCCGACCCTTCATCCCCTTGTCGACCACCCCCTACATCGTGAACATCCAGTCCAAGGAAATGCCCCGTACCATGCATGAAATATTCTCTATATTGTCCATCGAAATCCTCGCCCAGTGCTTCTTCAAGGGAGCAATCAAGAATCCCCAATTCAATGAGCCCAGCAGCGAGTACACGCGATGTTGCATGATGCATGGCGCTCCATGGTGAACCGGCCTGACATGCCTCGATTCCAGCAATTTGAGCCTTGAGAACTAGTTCGTAGATGTCTCGTTGGGCATCAGTAAATTTTCCATTGACTGGAAATGTTCGCGTTATATCACTGGCATATCCATCAATTTCACATCCTGCGTCGATGAGAACCAGATCCCCATCATTCATGACGTCGTTATTATCGCCATAGTGTAGGATTGTCGCGTTGTCACCACTGCCCACAATACTAGGGTAGGCCCATTGTGATTCGTGGAATAGGAAGCATCCTTCAATGATTGACTGCATATGCCATTCACCCATGCCCAGTACACACTCTCGCATCGCTTCAACGTGCGCGTGCGATGCAAGGTCAGCTGAATATTGCATCAAAGCAACCTCTGCCTCTGATTTGATGACACGCATCTCATCGAGAATTTCTCCGGGATTCAGTGGATCATCTTGTAATGCCAATTCAACGATTTCATCGACTTCTGCATCTAGACCATCAACGTGATACACATTCTCTACATCATCCAACAGTTGTTCGAGATTTACCTTGAGATCCTCCCGACTCTCAGTTTCATCTACAGGCCACTCAGTTAGTGCCCCTTCCACACCTGGTCGTCGCCCATTCCATGTTTCCATTTTGATGTCACGTGGTCGGACAAATAGGCGGCATTTCCAGCCATCTTCCATGTGGTGGAATACGGCTACTCCTTCCTTTCCGTGCCATCCAGTTAGATAGTGAAGATACGAATTGAAGCGATGTCTGTGGTGCACATCAGCACTACGGGTACCGACAGGATTGTTGGTGATGATAGCGACAGATTCTATCGTCATTCCTGCACAGAAATCCTTCTGACGCCGACGCATCTCAGAATGATTGATTGCGGCTGGACGTGTGCCCAGTGCAGAGGTCACCCTATCGTACATGATTGAGTCCGACTCGACGACCCTTCATGAGACATTCGGGTCTAACAGACGTATTTTTCGACATATTATCCCTTCCATTTTGGAATGGTTGAAGAATGATTACTATAGAGGCGAATCAGAATTATTACAAGGGAAATACTCACAAGAATTCCTGCAATGATAATCATTAATGCCCATAATCCCACTCCTCCCAATTCGTCATTATACATCGGATCAGAATGTGTTCCTTGAACCCCGAATGTAACCGTGATTGTATCTGTGGCTCCGTCGGAGTCTGCCACTTCAAGCATCAAAGTGTGAGGGCTGGAAAGATCATCTGGCTTTTGCATCTGACGTTCCCAACCAGTCATGAGAGGCTCCCCATCGATGTACCATGTACAGATAAGTCCAGGTTTGTCGTTATCGCTATCAGTTGACCCTCCACATTCAATCAGCCATTGTGGGGCATCAACAAGGGTGATATTATCCCCATCTTCCAAGTGTTGCCCTCCAACACTTAATCGTGCGATTGGTGCCAGATTGGTAATATTGAATTGATGTGAAATCATATCGGAAAATCCTGCGTTGTCGGCCACGGTTAGTGTGAGTGTGTAATGACCAGATTGTGCAGCATCGACCTCAATCGTCCGATAGTCACCCCCACTTTCGATAATTTGTCCCTCGGGGCCACCATCAAGCACCCAGAGGAAAACAAGACCCTCTCTACCCCAGTACTGATCGCTACTACCGCTCCCGTCGAACTGAATCATCCCTGTAGTTTCATTCATTTCAGTCGGCCCATCAATCCTAGCGGTTGGAGGATGGTTGTCGATTCCGACGGTCATACAGGCACAGGGCGAGGTCAAACCATCGTCGGACACGGCTCGCACAATAAGAGAATATTCCCCGTCATCGTAGGCCGTCGTATCAAAGGACCACATTGGATTTGCATCTGGTATCAATGATGTCATGTTGTACCATTGAACCGATTCCGGAGATTCAATCCATGATTGGATGCAGGACATTGCAATTTCACTACTATTGCTGACAGTCCATTCCGCTCCAGTGAGCCCATAATCATCCATTGCAATAGTGTGTATCGCAACAGTACCTGTGAGTTGTTCTGGTGTATTGTCAAAGATGATACGAGGAGCCAATTGACTCAATTCCTCACCTTGGGAAAAGAGAATGAGTTGAGCCACATAGATCTGATTATTTACATCGACAGCCCGGATTTCAAGAAGGCAAGAACAGGGTACATATGATGAGAAATTGAGATCCAATGAATATCCCCATGAGTCACGATTTGACTCATGTGAGTCAACGGTTTCCGTCAGGCTATCAATCATGTCTCCTTCATCTATCAAATCCAATCCATTGAAAATTTTCCATGTTAGTGATAGGGGTAAATCTTCATCGATATAGGTACCTGAAATATTTAGGTTCGAATTGACAAACAAACCCTGATTTTGGTCGATGATAATCTGAGGTGCATCATCCGCAGTAGGATTCTCAGACATTCCTAGGGGCGAGAGTAAAATTAACATGCACAAGGCCGAACCTAGACGACCTAATCCCTTCACCATGTTGATAGGGCACCCCCTACCGTTTTCAATCGTTGGTTGGGTTGAGCGCCCTAAAGGGCGCTTTTCCGATGAAACACCTCATTCAAAGTTGTCACAGTGTTGACCTTGACCGGGGAAACTGGTTGGTTCACGCGGATTGGTGTACCATTTCTCTTCACACTTGTTTGTGTAGCCGTCTTGGTCAACGTCAATAATTGCATCAGCAGCATCGAACGGATCGAACTGGAAGTAGTACTCCCATCCCGAGGCCATGTCGTCATTGTCGTGATCTTGGTAGAACACTTCTGGACCATCTTCTAAGCCATCACTATCGGTGTCATTCTGAACTGGACTGGTGCCATTGAGAAGTTCCTCATAATTGGTGTAATTCTCTAAGTCATTGTAGAACTGACTGCCTTCGGCGTCCGTCGGGTCGATATGACAATTGAATGTCCCAGGGTCATTGTGTGAAGGACAGTAGCGATTCAGTAGACTAGTGCGGTTCAAGCCGTCCATATCAAAGTCCTCCTCTCCATCTTCAATCCCATCTAAATCGCTGTCAATCATGCTCGGATCCATCGGTCCACGGGCTCCCATTGCTTCCAATTCTTCTGAACTGGATAGTCCCAATTCAAGAGCCTTGTCTGACCAATACACTTCCCAACCATCAGGCAATCGATCTTGGTCCGTATCATCGTCAACAGGGTTCGTATCCCAACGGTCCGGTGCTTCCATAGCATTTGGCAGAGTATCGTTGTCAATATCGAAGTTGGCATCTGGCAAACTTCCCATCGCCGGATCAAGTGCCCAACGTCCACCTTCAGAGGGTAATGTGAATCCAGTGAGATTCATCTCATGAACGAAATATTTCGGATCTGCTTTCCCATCATTATCAGCATCACCTGCGCTGCCCGACCACTCTTGAATACCATTCAGGTAAATCCAGCCACCCGCAGCCTTCTCACAAGTCGAATCCTCACACCCAACGGGTCTCCACGGACTCATGGCAATCCACAATGAATGCGAACGTGTATTGTCGGTGGTTGATTCAACCTGCATCTCCCACCCATCAAGCATTCCATCACCATCGGTATCGTTGACCAGTGGATTGGTTGCACTCTGCCATGGTCTAGGGATATAGAGAACCTCAGCCCCATCATTCAGGGTGTCGTTGTCAGTATCAGAATTGTTGGCGTGAGTGATGTATTGGTCTAGACCAAGGGCGATTTCTTCACCGTCTTCTAGACCGTCATTGTCAGTATCGAACATGGATGCATTGGTCGTGTAAGGAACGCCGTCCCAGACAAATCCATCAACAGCTTCTGTATAATCCTCGAGATTGTCACTGTCTGTGTCTCTATTGCTTGCGTTGGTGTATGTGATGTAGTATTCTCGACTGTCATTCAGACCATCCCCATCTGTGTCAAAGACTCCGGGGTCGCTGGTGACATGGACTTCATTGACGCCTCGGTTGACCACTCGAATTGTCCACCCCATGACTTCGATGCCATCCAATAATCCATCACCATCAGTGTCGGGGTTGAGTGGATCGCTTGAACGTCCATCGATGACGCCATCTCCATCGCGATCTCTAGCTTCGTATTCGTCGAGGTTGGTGAACCGTTCATGTTGTTCGACAATGTTCATCCAAACGAAACTCCTCTCGGTAATCTCTTGATTCACATGTGCCGAGATTGAGTAGACAAATCCATCAACAGGTGCAGAGAGTGGGATGAGTTCGTATTGCTCCCCCCCTGAACTTGCCCCAGAGAGTGTGACCTTGGCCCATGCAACAGTTTGGTTCGCAACCACTTCTTGATAGGGTTCGACATTGATCGAATGGACTCGCGCGAATCCATCGAATTCGGATAATCGTACATCCCCGTTACCATTCTGGTCAAATCCATCGTGATCAGGGTCATCGTTTCCATTGCTTCCGTTACGTGGATTCAATCCATTGATGGCTTCCCAGCCGTCTGGCATGAAATCATCATCGGTATCGGCATCGGTTGGGTCTGTGAATTGTGAGGCGCCCCAAGTGTACGCCACCTGGTACTCCTCGACGTTGGACAGGCCATCTCCATCTGAATCGGCGAATGAATCGGTTGCATTCGCAGGGTCTAGAATTTCAACGTAACAGAACTCAAAACCATCCGGCATCCCATCACCATCAGTGTCCCAGTCACCAGGGCCATTTGTGCGACCATCGTTGTCCATGTCTTGCTCGAACCATTCAAGATTCTCTTCAACAATTCGCGCTTGTGTGAACGGCGCTGAGATGGTCATCGAATTGACAACATTTCCACAATAAGAATCAATCTGTATTTCCCCGAATGCGACTTCAACCTCGTCACCAATCAAGTCACCATCACTGTCCTCCGACCAAGGGTCTGTTCCATACCTTTCTTCGATGTAATTCGGCATTGTGTCTGAATCGACATCGAGTACAGTGTCACAGGAGTGGCGCCCGGTGAATGAATCTTCCAAGAGATTCCATTCATCTTGACCAAATGAGAGAATCCAATCAGCCGTTGTTGAAGGTGTGAGTAGACTGCAATCCCAGTTTGCATCGACTGGATTCATCAGTGTGAATGTCATCCCATCTGCTCCAATAATCGTCTTCTGATGTAGAACCTCCCAACCATCATTGAGTCCGTCAGAGTCACTATCTCTCAGGTTCGGGTTCGTTCCGTATTCGGCCTCCTCTGCGTTGGGTAGTCCATCTCGGTCAGGGTCCCCCATAGGTCCGTTGTCAGGGTCAGGGAAAGTTTCGTTATTCTCTCCAGTAGTAACATCATCCTCATTCGGATTTTGACTTGATTCAATTTCACCGAAGTCAGCATCGCCATCATCCAATGGATCTAGTCCGTTGGCGACTTCCCACCCATCGAGTAAACCATCACCATCAGTATCGTCATTGTCAAAATCAGTACCGTATTGGGTAATCTCCATGCGGTCGCTCAGACCATCTTCATCGTAGTCTGCTCCTTCTTGTTGGGTTTCGTCGTCGGGTGCTGTGATATCACCGCCAGCCCCATCGAAATTGAGTGTAGTTTCCATCATTGAGCCGACGATTGTATACATGCCAGCCAAACAGATGGTTGCGGTAATTGCGACAACAGCCCATTGGTTGTGATTTAGTCCCATTATTTCATCTCCTTCAGGGTGCGTAGCACCCTTCTACTTTCTTCCGACACGACGCTTTACACTTAATGCTTCAGTGACGCCGTGTGGCCCATTATCACCCGATTGAGACGTAAAATGCGCATTATTATGCAATTTCTCTTCGACTTTCTAGTCTGATGTGGTGCCCGGTTTCGTCCGATGCCCAAGTTGCCTTCGCCGAACGTCCTTCAGCGCGCTCCCAGCATCCAATCAGGCGTCCCACAAGAATGGCCGGATGTAGGGCTGCAGAAACATGGAGTTTCACCCCTCCGTGTTGGTCAATTTCTTCTGCCCCAATAACGATGCCTAGACCCTGTAGTGCCAAATGTCTCCTTGAGACCGAAATCCAATGATCTGTCGAAGCAATTAGGACCAATTCTCCGGATGCCAGAAATTGCCGCCTAGCCGCCTCAGCCATTGCATCCCACAGGACAATCTGTTCGGGTTGTGAAATGCCTTCCCATTTCGTACGGGCATCAGTAGATCTTTGGGTTGCTGTGAGATAAGGAGTGGCTAGAGCCTCAAATCGGAGAAATAGATCACGGGACAATATAATCACACGATTTCCCTCGACTGTCCACAACCCATCCATTTCATGACGAGCCCTGTCATAGAGGCGTTCATCATCTGTCAATTCACCCCGGCAATCCACCCAAGGTTTAATGGATTTTTTGGGCGATGGGATTTGTCTGGAATCACAGGTACATTCTACTACCGTTTCCCCAGCTCCTCGGTCTGACCATTGGAAACGAAATCGCTCACCCTCTATACATTCCCAAACAGCATTAACCATACCCGCAGCAAGTGCTGTTTGGCCACGATTGGTCACCAGCAGTGTAGCGCCGACAGATGACGTTTCCATCATCTGAAGTTGCCCCATCCCACGAATGGCCCAATCCGAATTGACATTTGCGATCCGCTTCTTTTGTTGGCCCAACCAAGATTTGGGCATAGGGGGTGCCAGATTCCATCGCCATTCTTCACTTTCCGCAGATGCATGAGCCAATCTTCGACCTAGGGTTTGATCGGTAATCCCCTCTAGTTCAGCGAACCAATTCTCAAAGGCCGGTAATGTCAGACACCAGACAGAAGAATCTCCTGCTTGCGTGTCTATGATTAACCCTCCATCAGTCGGTGAATATCGTTGATGCAATTTGGCAATCAACCATGGTGTAGATTCATCCATTGAATCATCTACAAGTGGCATATAATCACCTAGGAAAAGTCTTGGAAATTGTCTGCATCATCTGCAGTTTTTCGCTTGGTATTATTGTCCGGTTTCCGCGAGATCTTCTGTATGCGTTGGACTTGTTCTGGACGTTCAGACGGCCTGCGAGCGGGGCCCTCGCTAGGGAGGTTGTGTGTTGGTATTCCACGCTTCCCTGGGCCTGTTTCCATTATTGGGCGCCGATCTTTCTGGATGCCTGACGGGAGTTTATCGCCTTGAATTCCTAGGCTGCGACGATGAGCCCCTCTGTAGGCAGCAGGGCCGATTAGTCTCTCTAGGGTACGCATTCCCTTATCCAGCGGCTTGGGGCGTTTTGTCCACCAACGCTCTGGCAATGGTTGTGCTCGTGCCAGACGGCTTGATTTCATATCCCTCATTCTGTTTCTAACTCGATTTTTGAATGGGCGATCACGCTCTTTGTCCAAGCGAACTACCAGCCAACCAGGGAACCCAATATCATACACATTTCCGTTAACTGTCACTAGTAATCCCTTCAACATGAGATGATTTCCAATCGGCATTTTGTTTTCATCACCAACCACCTTGTGGCTCTTCATCTTCTTTGCATATAGTATCATAGCTCGTTGATCACGATGTTTAATTTCTCGTTGTTGTTGTCGTCTGAATCTACGCGTAAAGAGTTGCATACAAATCAACGCAACAGTAGTACCGACACCAATCAGTGAATTCTGATTTGTTTCAATCCATGCCAACCACCCAAGAATGAACCATGTGGGTAGCAATATAGCCCAATTAATGACGACCATCACAAGTGTAGGCGTATAGGACGGTGGGACGCCCCTTTCCAATGCTTCATGCGCAATCACCATGACGTTGGCATTGAGGGCTTCATCCATTCCTTTCCGAGCTTTGAGTGCTGCAAATGGATTTACTGGTGCATCATCAATCCATGCCGCCTTTTCAGCATCCGTTCCAATGGCGAGTGCAATTTCCAATTCTTCTGAGTCTGCATGGAATCCGAGTATTCCTCCTAGTGCTTGCACACGCGGATCCTCGGGACTCGATTCGTTCACTTCTTCAAAGACATCTAGGGCATCGAACCATTCACCCAAATCAATCATGCACAGGGAGCATGCGATTCTAGCCAGTGTTGAATCGGGATGGGCTCTGACCAGATCGAGACATAAATCGAGTGCTTCTTCACTACGTCTTTGCGCGCGTAACATGGCGGCGCTAGAAATTTGTGCGTGTAGCGATAGCCGATCACTGTGAGCATTCCCTAGGTGTGAATCAGGAGACCAAGACTTGAGTCGTTTCTGCATTTCGCGGAGATGATCAACCGTTGAGTTATTTTCCCAGTCATACAAATCGTCTTTTTCGACACGCCCGACCCATGGATCCAACCATTCCATAGTTAGGGCGAGTAATTCTGGTTCATCGTATCCGTCGGGTTGTTCCATCCCCCGAAGAGCCTCTTTGGCTGCATCGAAACGGCGGCATGCAATATGCCCGGTTGCAATAATCATTCTAGCTTCGTCATCATCACCACCTTGCTGTGCCAACACCTTTCTGGCTTCCTCAATGGCTCTAGGCCACAACCCACGAAGTCCTGATTCTATCATTCGAGCGCGACCTTTTTCAAGTCGAACTACGGCCTTTTCACCATCAACCTTCTCAGTTTGGAAATTCCTCAGAGCCGCAATATCATCAGCTCTAGCAGCGATTGCGATATGATCTCTCATCCAATCACCACCACCAGCCATAATC
>JAPYUB010000024.1 GCA_029942125.1 Candidatus Thalassarchaeaceae archaeon
CCTTCAAGGCCACGGCGGATGATTCTGTTATTCGTATCACTCGCACGCGTGAAGGGTTCCCATACCCCACCGGCAAATGTGTGGCCACATTTTTTACAACCCCAAATACCACTGGCCTTACGCTTCACCTTGGGATACTGACAAACTGGGCATGTATATGCGCGCTTCAACTTGGCGATGGCTATGCCGGCACGACGACGAACACTCACTCCGTAGCGACTACCGAAACGTGCGGTGGCTCCAGTTTTCTGTGTTCTCTTGCTCACAGTGATTCCTCCAGATTGTGAACGATTTCACGAAGTTCTGCGCAGCGTGACTGTGCGGAATCCATGATTTCGTTGAATTCGGCCGCGGTAAACACTCCTCTTAGACCCTTCTGGAGTGAATGAACATGCCCTTCATCTCCCAATGTAATATGGATTCTTTCATCTCCACCCAGTTCTTCTCTCTTGGTTGCGTCAAAAACGAATCGACCTCCAACCTTATGATATGAAC
This sequence comes from Candidatus Thalassarchaeaceae archaeon, assembly GCA_029942125.1. Taxonomy (GTDB): domain Archaea; phylum Thermoplasmatota; class Poseidoniia; order Poseidoniales; family Thalassarchaeaceae; genus MGIIb-P. The sequence goes on from JAPYUB010000024.1 coordinate 496, forward strand.
ACATGATTGGTGACCCTGCTACAGGTAATTTGTAGTCCTCGCCGACATCGAACCGTTCAGCAGGAACTGTTGCTGTACGGAGTGCTGCAATTGCAGCCAGAGCGAACGCATCGAACATATTTCCATCATCACTGATGGCAAATAAATCGAGGATGACCTGCCATGCTTTCTCCCCGGGGAGAATACAGAGTCCATCGGTATCGATGCACCCGGATTCACGAATGCCTCGATCAACCACGCGACCCATTTCGATACTTGCCTCAGATGGTGGTCCTGGCTCCCAATTGGGGCCACATACTGGTCTAATTTCAGCACTGGTCATGAGGCCGCCTTGAGTTGGACGGTCTGGATAAGGGGTCATAATTTGGAACTTGACACCGGCAAACACGATTGTATCACCCATTCGAACGCGGCATGAGCCTTCGGCATTGGCGAGGCAATCAACCTCGATCTCTAGTTCGCGTCCGGCGAATCGTGAACGTCCGTCGAGGCGCTGATCATCTGCAGCAAGGGCTGCAAGATTATCGCGAAGAAGGCTGGGGATGATTGGGATTGCCATCAAACATCACCTCCGTAGCGCTTCTGAAGTGCTTCAATCATGATATTGTGTACATCGTGAGCAGCCTTGATGTTGTAATCCCATGCAAGTTGGAACTCTTCCATACTCAAATCACCGTCCATTTGGAGAAACACCAATTCGTCCGACATAGGCAAGATGCCCATAGGAAGATCAGCCTCACCGTAATTGTCCTCTGGCTTGTTCAAATCCATGAGTACGATACCGTTGCATTTACCTGCTGCCACACTGACGACCATGTCACTCATCGGAATGCCGGCATCAGCCAATGCTACGCTGGCGGCGGTGATTCCACAGCAACGCGTGCCTGCTTCAGCACAAATAATTTCAATCTCAACTCGAATCTTACTTCGAGGATAAAGCTCGAGGTCGACAACGCTCTCTAGTGCATCACGAGTGACCTTGCTAATTTCTCGGCTTCTACGATTGAAGCCAGGACGGATACGATCTGTAGTGCTGAATGGTGCCATGTTGTAGCGGACATCCAGAATAGCACGATCTTGACGCTGAATCTTACGTGGATGAGCTTCCATCGGCCCATAAACGGCTGCAATTGCCTCGTTCTTTCCCCACTTGATGTAGGCACTCCCGTCGGCGACTGGAATGACGCCGCATTCAATTTCAACAGGTCTCATCTCGTCTGCCTTACGACCATCCTCTCGAATGCCGTTTTCATCCATACATTGGTAATCTCCATATCCCATAATTTCACTTCCTTAACTTTCACTCACTCATTCGCCAACGCATCGATTCGATTTTTCAATCCAGGAAGATGTGCGGTGTCACGGATTATCTGCAATGCTGCTCGCACATCACGCATCCCATCGTGCTCTCCATCTAGCCAAACTCTACCGTTTTGTCCAACGACCAACCGGCAATCGCCCAGATCTTTGAGGGACTGCAGCATACTGCCTCCCTTTCCAATGACTTGAGGAATGATATGCGGAGGTATTTCTTCAAGAAGACCAGACTTCAACTTTCTAAGACCCATGCCTTTCATCGTAGCGACTGCAGAATGTGTCTCATCGACTTCCTGAACTCGACAAAGTACTGCTTCACCCACATTGAGATGTTCGCGGACGGCACCAAATTCGACCTTCCATGGAGCAAGACTCATAGGTAAAATTGCGTTGAATGATGCCCCGATATCTAGGAACCAGATATTATTGGTCATCCCTTCAACCAAACCAACAACCAAATCTCCGGATCTAGGCACATATCGGCTGCTCAACGGGTCAATGCTGATTGTTTTTCCATTCTCCCGAAGAGTTCCGACACGCATGGCCACAAATTCGCCATTGATTCGACGTATTCCGTGTCCTGCTTCGGCGCCATCTTGCACGCCGATACGTTCGCCGGGATGGACGAGACGTACAGCACCAGAGTCATGCTCTGAGGGGGCGCTGTCTTCACTCATATTGTATTCACTCCGGCCCGCCGACCAAACGCCCCTCTTTAACGGTGCCCACCCCGTAGGGGTGTTGCAACCATGGTCATTTCAGTTCCTTAACCTCAGTATTAGGGTCCCGTTTGGCAACCTTTGAGAGGTATTCACCCTTCATTCCAGCGGGTATTTCTACAACAAATGCCCAATCACCATTATCCAACCATTGTTCTTTGATAACATCACTTCTGACTTCACGTTGAACCGACCCATAGGCTGACCCTGAGACCCTGAAGGCCAATTTGATTGTTTCAAACGAAAGAGGAATGACGGGGCGGAGTACATCTACAGCATCTTTGATCTGTCGTTCGACGGAAAGGAAAGGGTCGGGATTCCATCGCAATTCATCCAAAGCAAGTTCAATGCGGGTTACGGGATGTGGGGCTTTACTTCGTGGATCGATGGCGGTCCGTGAAATTTCCGATATGATCTGCTGTCGCTTATCAGAAATCATTTTTCTGCGCTGCACAGTCGTCAATTGAATTGAGCCCTTGGTAAGTATAGTTGTGACACACTCCAGTAGTTCAATCGTACCAAAGGTAGAAATTAGTTTGTCTTCAGTGGGACGTTCGCCACTTCTTGCATCGTGCCAAACCTCATCCGTAGCCAGAAGATTGTCTAGTGATACTGAATCTGGATCGGATTTGAATGATTCAACCAATTCTGGGTCAACAAGAATCTCGTAACGCTTACCGCCCTTCTCCAATCGGGCGACAACAGCGTCATCCAAACTAACCATGATTCCACTCACTCATCTTCGTATGCTGGTTTCAATTTGTCAATGTGGGCAATTGTTTCTTCTCGAGAAAGCACACGGTAACCATCGGCATCAATGATGGCGACCTCGACTGCATCCTTGTTGAGTTTGGCCTCAATGGATTCACGTAGAGCTTCAAGACCCATCTTTATGGCGGCATTGGCTGTTAGATTGGGTTTCCAATTGCTTTCGAAGTAATCAACAACGGTGTTACGACCGCGGCCGATAGCGCCCGCGTGATAGGATTGGTAGGCCCCTGATGGGTCGGTTTCGTAGAGGTGAAGGCCGTTGTCATCAACCCCTGCAATCAACAATGCAGTTCCAAAGGGTCGAGAACCACCATATTGTGTGAATGACTGCTTGAAATCACAGATACGTTTTGCCAGTGCATCTACTGGGATGGGGTCGCTGTATGTGATTCGATTAATCTGACACTGAACTCGTGCGCGTTCAACAAGTTGTCTGGCGTCAGCCACAAGTCCTGATGTGGCAAATCCAATGTGATCATCGATCTTGTAGACCTTCTCTATGGATTCTGGAATGATGAGGCGACTGGAAATACGCTTGTCAACAACAAGAATCACTCCATCACGATATTTCAATCCGGCCGTTGTCGTGCCACGCTTGACGGATTCACGGGCATATTCTACCTGAAATAAGCGTCCGTCTGGGCTGAACGTTGTGATACCATGGTCGTAACCTCTTCCACTCGGTTGCATCTGAATCCCTCCGCCGACCTTTTGAGTCCCCTATGAACCTTCGTCGGCTGAATCATGCCCGCGCGTGGAGGTTCTTCAACACAGGGGGCGGCGGGTCTATCGACTTGAATTGTTCTCACAAGGGTATGCGAGTTCTGGTACTGGCCTCTGGCGGTAAGGATTCTGCATATTCCACATGGTGGGCAACCCTGCGTGGTTGGGAGGTTTCTGGATTGGTCACAATTCGGGTCACTGGAGACGATTCAATGATGTTTCAAGTGCCGACAACAGCATTGGCTGGAATGCAAGCAGCCAGCGCCGATATTCCGTGGCTACCCATCGCAATCGATGGTGATGAAAATTCAGAAATGCAGATTCTTGAAAATGCCCTGGAAAGTATAGTGCATGGCAGCGGAAAACCCCGTTCCGATACATGGTCAAATGATGAAATAAATGAAGCGGTGTGGCCGGATGGTTGGAAATGGCCGTCTAATTTGCGGAGATTACGTACCTCTGGGCCGATCGATGGGTTGGTTGTAGGTGCCATCAGAAGTGATTATCAAAAAACTCGAATCGAGCAGATGTGTGCACGTCTAAACATCAAATCATTCACACCGCTTTGGCATCATGAGGGTGGTTCACACATGCGGGAATTAGTTTCGCATGGACACCAAATAATGATTACTTCTGTGTCAACAGACGGAATGGGTGAGAAGTGGGTCGGTCGAATTCTAAGCCATACTGATGTATTGGAATTGGAAGAATTGGCAATAAAATACAGATTCAATGTAGATGGAGAAGGGGGGGAATTCGAAACGGCAGTTCTGAACGCTCCGTGGATGAATTGTCCCATCAAAACACAACATACAATTCATTGGACCGGACGTAGGGGATGGGTGGACATTTGGGGAGTTGAATTGGCCTAATGGGTAATGGTATTCAAAGCGGCACCCTCAAAACCGACGCCCCTTGCACCACAACTGAGTGATTCGATGCCTGTTAGCCCCCTCGATTATCGATACGGGCGTGAACCCATCAAGATGGTATGGAGTCAACTAGGGCGCCATGCCCGTCAACTTGAGGTTGAAAGAGCACTCATTTGGGCCCACAATCAACTCGGCAGAGTATCCGATGATGATTATGCTGCAATTGCCGCAATCGCCAATCCAGAATCCGTAACCGTTGAACGCGTCGATGAAATCGAAAGCGAGACCAAACATGATATCATGGCCCTCACCAAAGCAATGGCAGAAGCCGCGGGGGATGCGGGATGGTGTATTCACCTCGGTGCAACGAGCAATGACATCGTAGATACAGCGGTTGGATTGCAAATAAAGGACAGTGTGGATATACACAGAGACATCCTCACTACACTCATGGTGACTTTGGCCGATTTGGCAGAACGTGAACGAAACACTGTCATGCTGGGTAGAACACATGGTCAAGCTGCAGTCCCAATCACGTTCGGACTCAAAATTGCAGTATTTCTAGATGAATTCCGTCGCCACCTCGTACGTCTTGACGAGATTCGTAACCGTGTATGTGTGGGTAAATTCCTAGGTGCAGTAGGGACCGGTGCCGCACAAGGGAAAGATGCTAGGGAATTACAACGATTGATTCTAACTAATCTCGAATTGAGTGTCCCACTGGTTACGACACAAGTTGTGGGTCGTGATCGATACATCGAGTGGGTTTCATGGATGGCGAATGTAGCAACAAGTGCCGAGAAGTTGATGCAAGAAATTCGCAACCTACAACGAAGTGAAATTGCCGAGGTGGGAGAATGGTTCGATGATGAAAAACAGGTCGGAAGTAGTACAATGGCACACAAGAGAAATCCAATTACCGCTGAGAATGCATGTGGATTGGCTAGAATCGTCCGTTCATTCATCATTCCCTCATACGAAAATGCACTTCTATGGCATGAAAGGGATTTGGCCAACAGTAGCGCAGAGCGGTTCACGCTTTCACATTCAGCCATATTGCTAGACGACGTGCTTGCAAAATGTGACCGTGTCATGGGCAAGTGTGTCGTTGATTCTGATAATATGCGTGAGAATATCGACCGCCAGAATGGACTTGTCATGGCTGAGAAAGTTATGATTGAGCTTGTCGATGTAGGAATCCCTCGTGACGAGGCTCATGAGATTCTACGCGGTGCCAGCATGACTTGTATCTCAGATGGTAATCACCTGCGTGATGTTTGCGGAAAAATCAATGCTATTACAAGCCGGTTTGACGACAACCAATTGGATGCAATGTTCGATCCTGCCAATCATATCGGGCTTTCTGCCGAACTGGTGGATGAGGCCGTTGCAACTGCCAGAAAATATCTGTGAATTGACTAGAGTGAAAGTGCGAATAGAATGCTGCCTGTGATGGCTGCAAATCCGAATAGCATGATAATCATCGCGTGGGGCCCAAATTGGTTGGTATCTAGGAATGCCACTCTGAAGATACCGCCGCTGCTTGTTATGCCGCCGATAAGTCCCACCTCGTCATCCTGCTCATCAAAGTAAGGCAATTCCCGTCGAGGAATGCGTTCGTTACCTGCATCGAGAATCGCATCCTTGGCCATGATACGCCACACACTACCAATCGTATATCCATTGCGACGCCGCACTCCTCATGTACCTCGGCTTCAACGACCGTGTATGCACCCATCACCTTCCAGTTGTGTCCACCTTTCAGTGGCAGCGGGATGTGGTGGTACCACATGGGGCCTTCAACAGGCTCGAAATGCCCTCGTAGAGGGGAAGCATGTGGTGTGGATATGTGATGAAAGTCCCGATGTGGGCCGTTTTTCTCAAATGTTTACGAATGTATCACCTTCAGTAGTATCCAAATTTCATCTCAGCGCGGTGGGGGAAAATATCGAAGCGGGGATTGAGAGCGGAATCAGTTTACTGAAAGTTCTCAGTAATATCGATCTCGTGGTCGTAGATGATTGGACTACAAAAACTGGAAAAGCCAGTGTTGATTTGCGAAAATCGATACATAAACTCATCGAAGAATGCAAGGTAAATCAGGTATCATTACTGATGATTTCATCCGCATATGAGGATGCCAGTGGAGCCGGGTGGAAAGCACGGGGAGGCCTCAGGGGGTGCGAAATTTGGTTTTTACACCGATGTTCGAGGGAAGAGCGAATTCGTGAATTACACATCGATGACGTTGTGAATGAATTCACAATAACTGACGATGGTTTCATTCCTCGTAAGTAATCCCTTGTGACTCTGCTGCCTTTTCCAACAAATCCTGCATTTCATCTAGGGCATCATCATCTGGATCGTCGAATTGTTCGGGGTTTTTTGCAGCACCCGCAAGTTCATCTTGACCCGCAATTACGGGTTCATCCTGACTATTCTCAATGTTACTCTGTCGCATTTGCCAGATGTATATGATCAATCCAACCGTCAATGCGACCATGGCGTAGGTGCCAATCTCTGTGGTCTCCATGTGTCCTGCATGGCCACTTAGCCTTCAGACTTACCCATCCTCGACAGTGGCTTTGCTAAATGTCGGCGATATGAAGGGGGTGGTTCTTTCCAATCTGTTGACAGGATTTCTGTCAGCCACATATTTTTATGTTCAGAACCACATGAAGGACATCGGAGCAGTTGATTGGTTCCTTGAGATTTATATCGGCTTCCGCAGCGACAATTTGGTCGATTTTTATTTCGTTCACCTTCAATCAATCGAAGCCGTTCAAGATGAATGCCGCCATCAAAATCATGCAATCCATACCATTCAATCCGATCCCCTGGAATCAGCTGTTGGGCGAGTTTATTCACATCGCCACCTTGTGAAAATGAAAGTAGGATTTCGCCTACATTGATTTCAACATGCCCACCTCTCATAATCCGTGTATTGTTCACAACACCGAATTCTACTGAAACGAGATGATCATCTGTGGCTTGATTAGTCCTGTGCGCTCGGTGCCCCGCTGATTTCTCAGCCCCACTCTCTTGAAGAAATACATGTGCATCCAATACCCCTTGACGGGATTCCCCTCGGATCCCGTAGAGTACCGGACAAGGGGTTCGGGGCGCGATTAAACTCCGCCCTGCATTTGGATCGCGATTCAGGATTGTACTAGGAAATCTATTTGACATCTCTAATACAAGACCTTCAGGAACATTTCTTGCCCCGGAATCTTGCCTCCATGCTGTACATTCCCAGGTAAAATCATTCTTACCCTGCCATGCAATTGCAGCACTTGCTCCAATCAATCCTGCCGTGCCTGAAGGAGTAGACCAGATACGATGAACGAAATCGCATAACTCAGACATTCGATAAGACAATTCGACGAAACCTTGTACAGTTTCCCAGTACATTGCCTCGGGTAATTTTTCTTCAGTTAGAAGTAGAACAGGTTGGGCGGAATGATCCTCAGAACCAGGTACAAAATCCGAGAACCGTTTGTTGAACCAATCATCTAACGATGATTCCAATTCCTGCATATTTTTACTTACAATACATGCTGAAAGGGCAGCATTGCCTCTTGTTCTATTTGGCGCAAATGGCCACAATCTGACGAGGCGGGGGTCTTCAATCTGAAATCCTGATGCGGCCATATGATTGAGTAGTGAATCAAAATCATGTGTTGTGCAACCATACTCTCGTTCATCAGTGTCGTCAAGGCCAATCCAAAATGTCGAGGAATCCTCGACGATCATATTTCCAAAGCATCACCATCGTCATTGTCATCCAATAGGCGGTCAAGGATGCCGGCAATTCCAACGTTGCAATCTACTCGGAAGCCGCGGACATCATGCTGCATTGCAGCACCCATGTCGGCATCTCGATCTCCGGCCATGAATGATCGGCCTTCGTCGAATTTATGTTCAAGCATTGACGAATGAAATGTCACTTCAAGAGGAAGGCCACTAAGCAATTGGCGACCAACCTGTAGCATTCCAGGTCCCGGCTTTCTAACTGGACTGTATTCCCATGGTGCGTAAGGTGAATATAGTATTAAATCCAAATGTGCATCGCTATTTTCAGCAAGCAATAGCTCAATGACTGCTTGATTAATATCAGCCAAATCATCATGTGTAAACATCCCCCGGTTTACAGGTGATTGGTTCGTGACAACGACGATGCGAAAACCAGCTGCCCGCAATGCTGCAACGGCGTGACCTGAACCTTTGAGAAGCACCACCTCATCGGCATTTTTTACATAATCTTCCCGACCAACGTTTAGAACGCCGTCACGATCTAAATAGGCGATTGAGCCATCCCACCCATCCAACGATTCAACGGGGGCGTTGATATTGGCCTGATGCCTTCTCGGGAGGTCCATTGCAACACCTCATGAATGACTAGGCATGCCTCGGCATGCCTTTACTGCCTCTTTTACAATATGATTGATGATGAGTTGTAAATCTTCAATTTGTTCCATTGATGTTGTGTCGCATACGATGGCCACATCGGAGATTTTAGCAAGTGCGCCACCCTTACCCGATTTGTAATTCCCTGTGATTCCAACAGTTCGTGCTCCATTTTCGTTCGCATATGTGATTCCATTCAACACATTGGATGAATTACCACTTCCAGAATACCCTACAACCAGATCACCAGGCGATAACCAAGTCTGCAATTGACCGACGAAAACATTCGCATATGATGTGTCGTTGGCCCATGCTGTGAGTGATGCAATATTGTCTGTGTGTGCAATCGTAGGCAGCCCCAGTTCCTTGCTCCAATCACCCGCACTGTGACTGGGGGTTGCTGCTGAGCCCCCATTGCCAATGAAGTGGACTTTGCCACCATTGTCCATCACTTGCAGCATCTCCAAAAACAGCATACCAACCGATTCCCGACTCAATGAATTGAGTGCGCGTGATAAGTCGGCCACATAACTGTCCATGAACTCACTGAAATCAAAGGTGTCCCCGGGCATGCGACTCAACACGGCGTCGTAGCGAGCCTATATGTGACTTGCCGACCTGTGAGGACTCGATGGACGACCTCGTAGTTGGCGTAGTCTCATCATTAGGTCGATTGGTTGGTCTTGAACTGGGACAAACAAACCTTCTCATTGTTGCTGTTGGTTTAATTTGTCTAGGAACAGCCTTTCATTCCACCAAGGAGAATGCGCGTTGGTTCGCACCCATAGGTTGGGTTTGCATTGGTATCTATTTTTATCTGGGCGCAGAACACTATTTCGAAATTTCAGATCCAGTTCTGATTTTCATGTCAATTGCGGCCTTACCTATCTGTATAGCATACGGAGGATGGGAGGCCATCTTACTTCGTGAAAGAAGGACTGTGGAGGCTGTCGATTGGTTACGAGGTGCAGTATTTTGGTCTGCAATGCCATATCTTGCAATCCAACACATTCCAATGCTCAATGCAGGAATTGTTTGGTTCACCGCATGGAATACATCTCTCTTTCTGCAATGGACTGGGGCGGGTGATATTCAACTAGGGCAAATGATGGTAGATCTTGGGACATCCTCGGAAACATGGACCAATTGGGGGGGTAACCGATGGTTGTTGACCGATACACTCGGCGAAGGTGGTTTTTACGTACCAATGATTCATCCAGATGGTACCGAAGTAAATATTGGATTTGTTCTCGGTTGCAGTGCATTACAATCGATGATTGTGTTTGTAGGCGCGATTGTGGCCGTTAAAGATTCACCATGGAATCGCAAGATGAGGGCGCTATTAATCACCATCCCGGTTATTCATATTCTCAATGTATTCCGAAATGCCGGGATTATCTGGATGCATGTTGAATATCATGGAAGTTGGGATTTGAATGGCCTGAATATATTCGATTTTGGACATGCCTACGCAGCCAAATTTCTCAGTTTGGGGGCGATGTTCTTGATGGCACTCGTCCTGTTTGATTTGATGCCGAGATTGCATCATAATGTTATTTCCGTGTTGAATCCGTTGTTCCGATTGTTCGGAACGAGTCTGAAATCAAATTCAACGTGATTTCAAACGTTCCAAGACTTTGCCTTTGAGTGGCATATTGTGTTCCCATGCGAATTCTTTCATAACGCGTAATGCTTCCTTCTCTTTTTCAGAATCACCAACAAAATCTGTCACGTCAATGACATCATTTCTCGTATTGGCCTTGAAGGCGGCAATCGGTTCTTCGTTCCAAAATACCATGTAGGCACTACCGTATCCAAATCGCTCTCGAAGTAGAGATTGAAAATATGGTAATAGGGGGTCGGAGGGGGGGAGAACGAAATCACGCATAGGTGGGAGTTGATCGGCTTCTTCAATCATGTCTTGGCGTCCCCAACAAACCTCGTGCAAGTCATCAATTAGGAACCCCTTGATGAGGGTGCCGTCCTCCTCAAATTCATGGAGAACACTTGACAATTGTTCGGGTTTGAATGGGCTACCTGCCAATTTCTCAAATTGCTTGAGTGTCAGTACGGGGTAATCTGAAATCATCTCCCGAAGATATTCGCGCTTGATTTCCCATGTTTCCTTACCCTCCAGGCGATGGACGGTTTTGAATCCCCCGCGATAATCTTGAACCATGTGACCTGAGCGAATTAGTGGTTGAATCAACTTTCTGAATTGGGCTCTCTTCATCGCATAACGGTCCATGAAAATTTTAGCATCTGAATTGCCTGAGAAGAACTCTAGGACGTCAAGTAATTCTTCATCAGCATCGATGCCTCGCATGCGCAGAAGTCTTTGGAAGTGTTTGTAGGATGCCCAAACTTGGTGATTACGTAAATTGGTTCCTTGATGCAATTGTTGACTGGCTGCCATGGACTTCAAATCAACACGGAACATTTCGCAACGCCCTCTTAAGGCGAAATTATCGCGGACTTCAGGGATGTGGGAGATGGCCAATGTTTCGTTTTCCAATCGTGTGTCTTGATGGAGGCGATGGTGGTGGAAGAGGGCGCGTAACGCAAGGGACCTCGGCCGTGGATCAACCACACCACCACGAATATATCGTAGATTATCGCCCATTGAACGGAAGCCAAGCTTCTCGACTATGGCTTGAATATTTTCATCACAATCATGAATGGGTTCACCATTGAATGCATGTAAAACGGACACATCTACCAGTGTATCCGTGTAGTTGTCTAGTAGCGTATCAAAGATTTCTGCAAATTCATCAAGGTACGCGTGTGGAATGTGAATATCTTTGATTTCCAAATAATCGTTGACTTTGAACATTAAGATCCGGCCAACGGGGTCAACACCTTTGAAAACAGGGTAATACCACCCCTGTTTGAGTACATAGCGAACCTCTTGAATGAATCTAGAACAAAACGGATCAGATTGTGACAATATTCGCAACTTTCGATCTTCTCTAGTTGGCCTTTCAAGTGCGGCTGCATCCGATGGAACGCAAAAGAAGTCGGTGGGGTCCGGTTGTAACGCTGTGACCCGAACAATGCGCTGATCTTCCTCTAAATCGCGAAGTATTTCAGCAAGTAGTTCAACAGGATGACTGACGAATAATCGCAATGAATGTAACTTGATTGGGCCAATTCTGCGAATCAATTCTTCAAGGGCCTCAGGGAATGGCATGGGGTCGTATACATCATGCACGCGATGGAAAAGTGACAGTGAACGTTTGCGGTTCGCCAATTCTTCGAATTGTTTGACAAAGACCATCTGTCTTTCCATATTGGAAATTGAATTCCGTGCATCCCTTTGGACGTGCTTGAACTCATCACCTCTTGGTAAATGGCCAATGATTTCGGTTCTCTCTACATTCTCACCGGGAGGAATATATTCAATGAGTTCAGTATCCATTTCTGAAAACCAGGGTTCGGGGCGAAGGCCGAGAAGCATAGGAATCATCGATTTGGTCGTATAACCCACCCGCGAATGCAACAATCGTCCCATCACGATATCGGAGTCATGTTTCATGTCTTTCCAATCTGAGAATCTGAAATTTTCAATTCGATCAAGCAGTTCCTGCATCTTGGCAAACATCACATGCCCATCTGCAAGTGCGGTGAGTGCATCTGGGTACGTTTGGAATGATTTACGGAGAAGTAGATTTTGTAGTGCACGATATTCGATGATATTGTCTTCCCCTCCCGTGATAATGTGTTCATCGACTCTGAGAATGAATTCGCCATCTTCTGTTTGTTTGAAGAAACCGATTGAAACAATATTTCTGACTTCGAGTTCATGCAATAGTGACTCGATTTGTCCTTGTGGAAATGGTAGGCGCTCTGAAATAGCAGCTAATGTCATGGGACCTTCGCTCCCTAGCATATCAACGATTTTAATTCTCAATGCCTCATGGGGGTCCATCAATTTCGCAGATTTCCACGATGTAGGTTTAGCATCATCAAACTTATCAGCATATTCGTAAATTAATCCACCAGTGTATAGTTCACGCAAGTCATCCATTTCGTTGGACCCCTTTTCAGCCAAAACCCCCAACGTTCCATGAACTTCAGCCATACGAATGGAAAACCACTTGTCATCGACTTCTACAGTGCCAGTGGAGCGGATTTTAGTGATGTCACCAGATGATGCGAGATTTACAACCCAATCGTGCACTGTGTCATGATGAATTTCGGATAATTTGTCTTGATAAAGAGGATTTTTCAAATCACGGTCTAAACCTCCCCCTTTTTCCATCAACCGTAGCAATCCATCTGCGTCTTCAGGGACACTGGCCTTTCCTTGGAAGTAATCATCGAGGGCTTTGTCGTCCAAATCGGTGCCCCGTGATCGGCCACCGAGTAATCGACGTAGAATTTCGGGATCAATATCTTTGACAAGATAAGCACGAGTTCGCATACTCAGAAGATCTTCGAATGCAGCCATATACAGATTCATTCCCAGAGCACTCGGTATTGTGACTCTGGAATGCACGATTCTGACACCTTCATCGTCCATTCGATTAACAAATCGTTCCAATTCCTCCATGTCTAAATCAGTGTGAAAAATTTCATTCTGAGCTTCTCGTATGAGCAAACTATCCATATGTTGTCGGTGTTCACGGAACACTTTCTCTGATTTTTGTTGAAATTGTTTCGGGCTGACTTCTTCTGCACCAATACGGCGTGGAACAATTAGGGAACGCCCGGAAACTTCTCTGAATCGTTTTGCAAAAAGTTGGCTGTCGAGAAGATATCGCTGAAGAACTGCATCACGTTGATTGTTCTTAAACATTGGATAAATTTCCTTGGTATCTATTTCTTGACCCGTTTTGAAAAGAAAGGAATTCTCATCAAACGACATTTCGACTACATGTACATTATTCAAATCACATAATCCGGCCATAAAATATCCCATTGCCATGTTGAATGCACGGCCCCTACAGGTGGTGATAATGTATGTTGGAATGGGTGAATTCATGATCTGCTCTATGAGAATCTTATCAGGGCTGGGGACTTGGAAAGAATCGATGGTGTGTTCTTCCAAGAACCGTGCGAGAGATTCTGTTACAGGTGGTGACAACCCATACGCCCCAGACAGTAATAGACGAGGGTCTCGACCGCGACGAATCGTTGTCACCGTTGCATTAAGGAGATTGAGAACGGCTTGGGAGAGTTCCCTTGTTCGACTCTTCGCTTCCCCTGACCACGAGGGGACAGTGGGACGATACCCAGTTACTGGTGTTACACTAACACGACTAGCCTGAATCTGATGCACACGATATGTCGAGCCACCGAGTAAGAATACATCACCAGGCCTTATATTCTGCACAAATGATGATGATAATTGCCCAATCATCGAACCATCAGCACTGAAGACGAGGTAGTTATTGTCGGGTGCAATTGTTCCGATGTTTGTGTAGTAGATCATCTGTGCATAGCCACGCTTACCGATGATGTTCTCCTCCCAATCTACCCAAACTCGACGTTCGTCTTCGAGCAGTGAAAGAACTTCGATGTAATCATCGTATGAAAGAGTACGATATGGGTATGCAGAAGTAATGATTGAGTAAGCTTCGTCCATATCTATCTCGCCACAGATTGTCAGACCAATGATAAATTGTGCCAGAACATCGAAGCAATTTGTTGGAAATCGCAAGTGATCCATTTCACCGGACATGATGGCGCCTTGTAATGCAACCAACTCAAGTAAATCATGAGACGAAGTGGGTAAGAATCGCGCTCTAGGTATGCCTCCAACGTGGTGGCCCGCCCGACCAATGCGCTGTAGGGCGGTGGCAATGGAACCAGGAGACCCCAACTGTATGACCATGTCAACGCTACCGATATCGATTCCCAATTCAAGTGAAGATGATGAAACACAGCATCTTAACTCGCCACGTTTGAGTTTCCGCTCAACCTCGAGACGGATCTGCTTGTCCATAGAACCATGATGTCCTTCCACCCCAGCAAGTCCTAGAACCCTGAGTTTTTGGGTGATAACCTCAGTCATTTGACGGGTGTTTGCGAATACAAGTGTCGTCGTGTGGGCCTCTACAAGGTCTTTGATGAGGTCAACATTGTGATCCAGTAATTGTTTAACGGGAATTTCGCTGAACTTGGGGTGGCCTAGAATAATGTCGAGATCTAGTTCTCGCGCACCGCTGACCTTGGCGATATGCACACGCGATGATTCTTCATCATCGAATTTAGGAATGGGGGCCCCTGAATCAGTCTGGCGATCCTCGGCCTTGACGGGGACCAAAAATTGCGCGACTTCGTCAAGAGGTTCCATAGTCGCTGAAATTCCCAATCGTTGCACCGGATTGGCGATTAAGGTGTCCAGTAATGCCATGGTCAATGCGAGATGTGTGCCTCTTTTTGTGGGGACAAGGGAATGCATTTCGTCAATGATGAGCCATTTGAGATTATGCATAAGAGGCCTGAATCTCTTCGAGGCCAAAGCAAGGCCCAACGATTCAGGGGTTGTTATGAGAATATGAGGTGGCTTCCGCAGCATCTTCTGGCGCTCAGATTGTGGGGTGTCTCCTGTTCTCAATCCAACTTTAATTTCTTGAGCCCTTGCTGGGAGGAACCGATCTTTTATTTCGGTCAATGGCCCAATTAAATTGCGTTGGATATCATTGGCCAAAGCCTTGATGGGTGAAATATACACACAGTAGAGTTGTTTCTCTAGATTTCCATCTATTGCCAACCGTACAAGTTTGTCAATGATTGTAAGGAAGGCAGTGAGAGTTTTTCCAGAACCAGTGGGTGAGCAGAGCAAGAGGTGTTCGCCATCGACAATCGAGGGAATTGCCATTTTCTGTGGTTCAGTGAAATCGGGGAATTTGTCTTGGAACCAATCACGTACGGGCTGAGATAATTTTGATAGCAATACCTCTGTATCTTCAAGAGAATCAAGATATACTATTTCTGCCAACAGAAATTCCTCCTATTACTCGGTGTTGAGCGTGACGAAGCGGTATATCAACGATTCGTTATTTCAGCAATATTCATGCTTGAAAATAGCAAATCGCAATCTGCTGAGTTACGAAAGTAGACTTCGACCTCGAAATTGGGCCGATTGCTTGATGTGGCTAACGCACCCGCGATGAAATGATGAGTGACCCGCATGCACGACTCGAACGTCTGACTAGCATGCTGCGAAGGCGTGGTGTAATTCTACCCGCCTTTGAGATTCACGGTGGTGTAGCCGGACTTTTCGACTTTGGGCCCATGGGCGGAAGATTACGAAGGCGATTGAATAACGCATGGCTAGAACATTGGGCAACTCAGGGCGATATTGTTGAAATTGACAGTCCCACGATTACACCTGAATCGGTGTTGATTGCGAGCGGTCATGTTGGGGAATTTAATGACCACATGTCTGAATGTAATGGATGTGGAGGTGCATTTCGAAGTGATCATCTCGTAGAGGGGTTTCACCCCAATCCAGATGTACTCGCGCCAAAAGATTTGGATAAACTCATCTCAGATAACAACGTCAATTGCTTAACATGCGGTGCAATTGATTGGAAAGATGCTCAACCGATGAATCTCATGTTCAGCACGCGTATTGGTGCAATGAAAGGTGGGCGTACGGCCTATATGCGCCCTGAAACCGCTCAAGGTATGTTCATGCTGTTCCCTGCATTGTATCATCATTTCAGAAACCGATTGCCATTTGGTGCGGTTCAAACAGGCAAGGGGTATCGTAACGAAATCAGTCCGAGGCAGGGGATGATTCGGCTTCGTGAATTCAATATGGCTGAACTAGAGTATTTCATTGACCCCGAGGTAGAGTCGAATCATGATTTTTCAAATTGGGACTCCTGTCTGTTCAATCTCGTACCCGATCCTGAATTCAGTGAACCAATTGAAATGAGTCCGGGTGAAGCATCGGCAGGGAATATCATCCGTCACCCGACCGTTGCATGGTTCATGGCACGAACTTGGGATTTCCTAGTTTCTGTGGGTATCGACCCTACGAAAATTCGATTCAGGCAGCACGAAGGAACCGAAATGGCACACTATGCAAGTGATTGCTGGGATGCAGAAATTCACGGGTCATACGGCTGGATTGAGTGTGTAGGAATCGCACACCGTGGTTGTTACGACTTGGCTGCACACGAATCTGCAACAGGGGATAATAATCTTCGAGCATGGAGACCATACGACGAACCCATGGAAGTCGACAAGATGATTGTGGCTGGAAAGGGCTCAGTAATCGGCCCGGCATTCAAGGAAAAGGCGGGTCTCGTCAACAGTGCCCTAGAGGCTTTGGAAGGAATGTCACCCGTATTCCCATTCGATTTGAAACTCACAGACGGAACTATGGTCACAATCGATGAAAATATGGTGGAGGAAAAAAGAATTCAGGCTACTGAGCATGGTGAATGGTTCCTTCCACATGTTGTCGAGCCTGCATTCGGCATTGACCGGATTCTGTGGCATGTATTGGACCACGCTTACGATGAAACGGAGAAAGGAGGGGCGCCATACACAGTATTGCGCTTGGACCCATCCATTGCTGCGATTGATGTCGCAATCCTCCCGCTCATGGAAAAGGATGGATTGGATGAGGTGGCACACGATATTCATCGACAAATATGCTCCACGCGAAACCTCTCCTCCTATTACGATGGATCTGGATCCATTGGACGGAGATATGCTAGAGCAGACGAAGTTGGTGTCCCTTGGGCTGTCACAGTCGACCACGAGTCAATGCAGGATAACACTGTGACAATTCGCCGTCGAGATGATGGGGCACAGGTGCGAATACAGGTTGATGAGCTCGTAGAAAATCTGGCCATGAGCACTATCTCAAGCGTCTTTTAGTTCTCAATGTTCAAAGGGCGCCGACGTTCGTGGACTGCTAATGGCTGAATCAGGGTCTCATGAGGATTGGACCGAAAGGTATCGGCCCCAATCAACGCGTGAACTCGAGGGAAATGATACACAAAGAAAGAGGATTCGAAACTGGCTGACCGCATGGAAAAAGGGAGTTCCCGACAAACGCGGCATGCTACTAACTGGCCCGCCGGGTGTTGGCAAAACAAGTTTGGCAACAGCGATTGCGACAGACATGGGATGGGATGTCGTCGAGTTGAATGCTAGTGATCAGCGCAATGCGGCAGCGATTCGACGTGCTTCTACAGGATCGGCCAATCATTTCACCTTCAACATGGATGGATCATTCAGCACGTCCCCGAATCGACGCACACTTATCCTCCTCGATGAGGTCGATCATTTATCGGGCACATTCCGAAAATCCAGCGAAGAACGAATCGAGGCTACATTGAGTGCTCG
>JAPYUB010000025.1:0-9515 GCA_029942125.1 Candidatus Thalassarchaeaceae archaeon
GCCCCCCTCAACTTCCCGACCCACTCGACCGTGTTCTTGTGACGGGTTCTTTGACTCAACTTCCTGCATGGCTTGAATCTAGAATGGCAGATGGTGGTTTCTCTGTCGCCCCTATCGGCGGTCGGTTCTCTCAGCACTTGATCAAGCGTGAACGCACTGGAGAGAACTGGCTTGACACCGACCTTGGTGGTGTTTTATTCGGTCCTGTAGATATTGCCGAAACCGAACCCGAGCCACTCTCAGCCAAAAATCTCGCTGAGTTGTTACGGGAGGCTGCAATTCTCGGTGATGAAATCGACTTATTTTCAGAAGAAATTTCGGGGAGATTGGAATATCTTTCCTTGGCTCTCGATGAACTGCCAGACGATTTGGAACCCTTGTCTGGCCCACCCGATTTGGAAAATGAGCCCCCGTGGGTACTGGATTCAGATATCTGGGTGGATGAGGTTCACCCTATTGTCGATCTGCTCACTGCAGAGATGGATTGGCTGGGTGATGTCTGGCAGTTACTCATCACACTGCTCGATGTTCGCCTCATGCAACCTGGTCACCCTGATGCAGATGATGAAGAAGAGTCCGTCGGTGGCTTTGGTAGACACGGCGACCTTGTCCCGTGAACGCTATACATGGGATGTTGCCCCCTCGGTTTGGGTCCGATGTTGCAATTTGAACTTGAACGGCTGAAGCACAAGGATGTGCGACAGCGTAGAATGGCCGTCCGGCGACTTTTTGAGATTAATGATCCAATTGCATTGGCCGCATTCATCGAACTGCTTGAGGACGATGATGGTTGGTTTGTTGAGAAGGCGATTGATGTGATTCGTCGTTGGGTCGATTCTAGTCATCGCAAGGTGGTGGTGACGCTTTCCGTGCGCAGTGAAGTACGATTGAGACACCTAGCCGCAGAACTCGCACCCCGTATTGGAACTGAGGCCATACCAATTCTTTCCACCCTTTGTTCTGATGTGGAACAATCTGTACGCCGAGAGGCCTGGAAATCCCGCCTGAAAGTCGATGCCGGCACCATTCCGGTAGCGATTGAAAACGAAGATCATGCGATTAGAAAAATGGCCACTGCACATTCGGGTGACACCGAAATTCTTGAAAAAATGCTCTCAGATGAGAACTTCAGAGTTCGTGAAACTGCCCTGAATCAGATGATTTCGCTTGGATATTCACCTACCGTCCTCAATCAATTATTAGATGGGCCATTGCGCAACAAAGCCGCCAAATTACTGTTGCCCACTCTCATTGAATCGGGAGAAACCTCGACAATTGCCAATCTTTGTAGAAATCCTGATGCTACGATGCGGAATCTCATCGCGAAGAGCCTCGATGACGTCAATTGGCTGTCGTGGAGCGATGTTGTCGATGCTGCACGCGAAAGCGCAGATCCATTGCTGCTGCCTCGGATGCTTCGTTCACGCAGAGAACCAGAAGCGGACACCATTCGACACGATTTGTTGTTGAATGGCTCTCCTTCATCTCGTGCCAGAATTTTGGAACATCTCCACGGCCGTCTACTTCCAGCATCGATTGCCGATATATTACCATCCTTGACGGAAGATTCAGACCCTCTCATCGCACAATCTGCAACCAGCCTCATGGCCGATTCTAGAGCATTGGAGACCGACGCATGAGGCTCTTATTGGGCAGTGGGGGCCTTCGCAGTGAGGCCAGTCGCGCAATCTATTACGAAGAGATGGCGCTTCATTTCGAAGGTTGTTCAGAAATCGTCTTCATTCCCTATGCAAGTTCGGATCATTCAGAATATTCTTCTGACATCGCGAGATTCTCTGAGCCAAGTGGAGTCAATATTCGCGGCATCGAAACCTTTGCCAATCCAGTTGAGGCTATCGAGAATGCCGAGGGAATCTATGTCGGTGGTGGAAACACATTCTTGCTAACCAAGGGATTACATGAATATGGGCTCCTCGACATCGTGAGAAAACGTGTGTCTGAAGGGATGCCATACATGGGTGTCAGCGCTGGTGCCAATGTAGCCTGTCCGACCATGCAGACGACCAACGATATGCCCATCGTTCATCCCGCTTCATTAGAAACATTTGCGTTACTTCCGTTCCAAATCAATCCGCATTATTACGATGGTTCAATCTGGGTGAAGGAAGGTGAATCGTACAAACGACATTTTGGCGAAACTCGAACTAAACGAATCCAAGAATTCCATGAATACAACGACCGTTCTGTGCTCGGTTTGTGGGAAGGGGCATTCCTGCGATGGGAGGATGATACAGGGCTTCTCATTGGTGGTGATGCCACAGTCTTTCACCCAGGTTTAGAACCTGTGACCTACCCCGCAGGAACCGAATTCGACCTCGATTTGGTCACAGGTCTTTGCTAATCGCCCGAGCAATGACAAGACGTTGCACTTCTTGGGTCCCCTCGTAAATTTGGGTAATCTTCGCGTCTCGGAAGAATCGTTCGACAGGGAAGTCAGTAGTGTAACCATATCCCCCGAGTATTTGGACTGCACGTTCAGCCACCCACATGGCTGTATCACCGGCAAACAGCTTGGCCATACTGGCTTCTTTTGAATGGCGATGGCCGCCGTGCTGGTAGTGTTGTTCCTTGGTCCATGCGGCTTTGTAGACCATGAGTCGCGCCGCCTCGACCTGAGTCGCCATATCGGCAAGATATGCTGTTATCATCTGGTGCCGAGCTATTGGGGTGCCGAACGTTTCTCTCTCATGTGCATATTTCAGAGCCGACTCGTATGCACCCTGTGCAATTCCGAGGCCTTGGGCCGCAATTCCAATCCGTGAGTTGTCCAACGCATTCATGGCGATTGGGAAACCTTTCCCGGGTTCTTTGAGCACATTCTCAATTGGAACCTTGCAGTTCTTCAGAATTAGAGTACAGGTGTCACTGCTACGTATGCCTAGTTTGTCCTCTTTCTTGCCTACGGTAAAACCCTCGAAATCCTGTTCGATGATGAATGCGGTCGTTCCGCCGTGCTTTTTCCCACCATAATCGGGATGATCAACATCTTTGGCAAATAGCACGTAAATGTCTGCACTGACACCGTTTGTCACCCACATTTTCTCTCCTGTCAGCAGGTAATGAGTCCCGTCTTCAGACAACTTTGCCTTGCAAGACATGGCTGCTGCATCAGTACCGGCTCCGGCTTCTGATAGAGAATATGCACCGACTTTATCGGTTGCAAGCATTGGTAAATACTTCGATTTCTGTTCCACGGTTCCATGAAGAACGATGGTTTTGGCACATAGCCCAACATGCACGCAGAAAAACACGGCAAATGAAGGGTCAACCCGTGCCAATTCTTCGACGATAATCGCTTCCGTCACATCATCGAGCGGTACACCACCATATTCTTCGGGAATTGTGCAAGATTGCAACCCATATTCGATGAACTGCGCCCACTCTTCAAGAGGGGGCTGTTGTGCTTTGTCTCTGGCCAAACAGGTCGGAGCCAGAACTTCTTCAGCAAAGTCCCTAACCATTTCTCGAATCATGCTCTGTTCTTCCGTCTCTTGGAATTGCATGGTGGTGCCTCGCTCTTGCCACTGGGCTCATGTAGATAATCAATGCGCGAAAGCGCCCGTCCTACGGACGGGATTGAAAATTTCAAAGCGATTTATTGAAATATGTCGTGCTGCCGCGGCGGCAATGAGGGGAACGTAATGGCGGACGATTATCTTGAATTCAGCATTCTATCGGATAGAAAATACACACGCAACCATTTGTGGATGCAATTGGTCGACAAGGAAGAGGAAACGTGGAAGATTGGCGTATCAGACTTGAGGATTCAAGAAATGGGCGATATTTTGCGTGTAACCCTTGCTGTTTTGCCCAGTGACGCATTGGCCGACAACGCTGCCGCAGATAACGAATTTGACTTTGCGGATGTTGCAGAAGAGTTCAGTGAAGGTGACATACTCTTCTCATTGAGTGCTGCTGGCGTGAAAGATAACTTCCATTCACCCTGTGCGGGCAAGGTGCTTGAAGTGAACAATGAACTGGAAGCCACACCTGAACTGGTCACCGATGATACGTATTCAGAGGGTTGGATTATTCTTATTGATCCGCATGATTTTGATGAAGATCAACTCCTCACCGCTGATGAGTACATCGAATCTCTCAGTGAGTAAGATTAGGGCCAGTCGGTATCCGGCCACAGTTCAGGATCGGTTGAAACCCAATCCAATACATCGAGTAGAGCCAATACTTCGTCGGAATTGGCCAGATCCTGTTCTATCTGAATTCGGTACAACCATTCTTTGAGGCGGCCCAATCGTCGCCCGTATGGCAACTCGGTAGTAGTAGCCAGAACATGACCATCGATTAGGGGGCGACTTCCTGCTTTGAGGGGTGCAAGGTTGGTTAGCCCCTGCCGAACTGATTCTGTAGCGTTGGGATTCAACGCATTTTCTATTGCGAGATGTGCATCGATTAAATCTCCAACACTCGCCCTGTAACGACGATACTCGGGTAGATCGGAAGGTAGGTGGTTGAGAAGCCGATGCAAATTCATCACTCTATTCCTATCGTTATTGGATAATGTGAGTGCTCGTAAATCATGATCCAGTAGCCTCCATCTCTCATTGGGTATATCGGATGCAAGCAAGACTAATCGACAGGCAACAACATCCGCTTCTGGAGCATCAAGAAGATGTTGTATGGAAATGTCCGCATCCCAACCGGGTAGAATTCTGCTAAGCATCCCATCGATTCTCATCCGTTCAAGAATCGTAGCCGCATTCCCTCCAGATAATATTTTTCGAAATTCCGACCAGACGCGTTCTTCGGAGACATTTTTCAGCATCTGTCCACAATTGACTAGAGCCTTTGCGAGGTCTCCATCGGGTTGCCACACGCCTCTTTTTCCTTGATCCATGAATCGGTAGGCGCGAAGCAACCTCAACCCATCCTCTCCAAGACGTTCGGTTGCATCTCCGACCGCGGTGAGACATTGATTTCCCAAGTCATCTTGTCCACCATAGGGGTCATGAAGGACATCTCTAGCGAGGTCTAGCGCCATCGAATTGATGGTGAAATCCCTCCGTGAGAGATCTTCTTTCAATGAGTTTCCGAACGCAACTTCATCTGGTCGACGCCCATCTCCGTAGGATCCTTCACTCCGTAATGTAGTCACTTCAAATTGCATATCTGAATCAGCCAGGCGAACCGTAACAGTCCCGTATTGTGCCCCCGTGGGGAGTGCTCGGGGGAAAATCCGAAGCACATCATCTGGATTCAAGCTGGTGGCGAGGTCTAGATCTTTCCAAGGATTTCCAAGCATCGCTTCGCGTACCGAACCACCAACCAGCCACACTCCACCGTCCGCGGTAGCGATGCGATTGCAAACTTCTCGAAGAGCCTCTGGCAGGTCATTCTTCCAATCGATGAGCGCCGCTGGAAGTGATTCTCCATCGAGGTCACCCGCGACCCCCTCTAACCATGCGCTTTCGGCCATCAACCCCTTCCCCTCGCCCTCAGACATGATGCTATCGTCGTGCGAAGTGATTTCAATGTTGATTCGGTGGGCGATGCATGAACGTCGAGTTGGTTCCCATTGTGTGGTTGAAGCCCCATGAAGAAGTCAAGCCTCGAAATGTCGATAAGTTGCACGAAATGACTCTTCGGTGGAGCGCTTACACCAAACCGCTCCTGGTTGATCGTGAAACTGGCACCATTCTTGATGGACATCATCGATATCATGTTGGGATGCGAATTGGTCTGTCACGATTGCCCGTCATCAAGGTGGATTATTTGGAAGAGGAGGGTATTGAACTCGATCTATGGCCGGCTAGTCGATTTGAGTCCCTGACTAAGCAGCAGGTCATTGATATGGCTCTCTCTGGGAATTTGTACCCTCCAAAGACCAGTCGTCATCGGTTCAGCGATCATCTGCCGCCGATTGCGGTTCCACTCGATCTCTTGCGAATCGATGAATGAATCTACAGTTGGTTGCCACAGTGAGGGCAGGCCAACCAGCCCATCTGAACTTGACCTCCACAGGAGGTACAAATCGAATCACTGGTAGGCGATTCCTTCGATGTCTGATTGTTTCCCTTCTGTGCGGATTGCTGTTCGAGGAAAGTCTGCATGACTTCCGGTGTCAATGCACCTTTATCAGCTGCCATTTCCATCATATCACGGTGAAGATCATCGGTTTTCTGCTGCTTGGTAAGGTCTGCAACGGATTCCTGATTCATCCGTGCACGCTTGGCCGCCTGAACCTGCTCAAAGGCATTCATTGCGATGTCCATCTTCCGCTCTTGACCAGTCAACTCAATGTCTTGCCTCTCAGTTAGATCGTGGCGCTCTGCAGTCCACTCGGCTTCCTGCTTTCGCAATTCGAGTAGTTCACTCTCTAGTGCCACTTCGACCTGGCCTCGGGCTTTGGCTTTGGCAACATTTGCCTCAGCCTCGATTCTTGCCAGTGTCAAAGTCTGTTGCCGTTCGATGGCATCCAATGCCGTTTCATTGACTACATCCGCTCTAGCCGCCATGACCTTGGTTTGTTGAGTATAGGACTGTAATTTCTCTAGGTCCGTCTCATTGACGACTGCGAACGCTCGCAACATGGTGATGCCATATTGGTCAAACGAACCCCGCATTTCGGCGCGCACCGCCATCTCAATCATGTCAGCAAAATCAGGAGAGCGAACTGAATTGATGTCCGCCTGTTTGGAAAGCAATGGAATGACGACCCGGCTCATGATTTCGGTTTCATACATCTTGACGAAGAATCCACGATTGAGTTCACGGCCACTATTGGCAAAGATATTCACGAGTTTAGGCACGTCATCTCGTTGAATCTGCAGACGCATGTTCAGCATTCCATTGATCTTACCACCGTCTGCGGTAGCGCCTTCCATCTTGAACAGGAGATCAAAAGGGCCGGTCATTGCGAAAATGAGTTTGTGATCGCTAGAACCCAACCCGATTTTGCTGCCGAGCCATCTGGTGAATCCACCAACGTAATTCTTGAGGACAGTTTCAGAGAGAATATCCTGAATTTTACCATCAGCCATGATGACACAGGTTTCGTTGGGTTTGAGTACGATATTCTTCACTGACCAAGACTGGATTGAACCAGAATCAATCATTGTTGCAATTACTTCTGGGCTGTCTCGCCATCGATGTGTCGACATTTTTCCACTTCCTACTGAATTTTCCTTAGTACCGCTCTGCGTTCGCTAAAGTGTCCTCGGACACTGCTGACCAATTGCCGAGTTTCTCGAACTGCTTTCATCACATCTCCCTCTTCGGCTGCGGTTTTTTCTAAATCGTTACTTCGATTCACAGCTTTCACCAACAGCGTGATTGTTTCATGGTCATGCTTGATGAGTTGATTGAGAACTTTCTTCGAAGCGCTGGTTTGTTTGCTGAAGAACGGGTGTTCACCGCCGGTTTCTCCTAGGTTGACATCATTCCGCAGTGCATCGATTTCTTCGATTGTGGATTGGCAAGCCTTGGCAAGTTTGACGTTCCCATCCCGATATGCATCATCGTGGACATTTTCGACATGGGTTCTAACACGATCTGCGCAGCGAAGAATCTCTTCTTTTATCGCAACATCGGTTTCTCTGCGCTTGTCACGTTGGTAGGCACTGTATCCACCTACAATCAAACCCAATGCTCGAACATAGGTCAACGTGTCAGTCGGATTGCCTATTGTAATGGTTTCACCATAGGGTGCTTTACCTGTTCACTCTTGATTCCTTCCCTGTGCTGCTCCACCGCACCCGGGCGATCATCACTCATTTCGCGTCATAATCTCAGAACCCGCGATGGTCACGACCCCCGAACCGATGAGGGCTGACAGGAACACCTCGAGATTGGCCAATCCATATTCATTGGTGGGAGATGTCAGGTAATCGATTCCAGTACTCAGGTCTGTGGTTACAGCCCCATAGACGACAACTGAGAGCAACCCACAGATTGCACCCGCTAGGGCCGCTCGTGAATCGATGCGGTCCCACAGTGTAAGGAACACGGGTAGAACGGTTGCTGTGGCCAACAGGTCGGCGATGAGGAAGATACGGAACACGCTGAGGGCATCCGTAGTCGAGGCGAAATAAATGGCTACAGGAATCATCCCAAGCGTGGCAATTCTCGCTTGTTTGAGGTCCATTTTCCCATCCGCTAGATCGCGGGAAATCGAGGCGACAACCGCGTTCTGCAATGTATCAACGCTGGAACACACCAATGCGATTCCTAGAACAACAAAAGTCGCGATGAGAAGGATGTGCGCATTCTTGATGAGTTCAAAGAAGGCGGCTGAGGGGTCGTCAACAGCCCCTTGCCCGGCAACGACTGTGCCGAGTACACCCATTACGAAGACCAGCGGGAGCACCAGTCCGGCTGCGAGGAGTGCGCCCTTCTTGAGCGCCTCGTCATCTTCTGAAGCCCAGGCGCGCTGCCAGTTCCCTTGAGAAAACATTTCTGCAGCAGTGATGGCGATAATGAGTGCCAACCCTGAGGAGAACGAATCCATGTACGACATGCTGCCAATGCTCCAATCATCTTCGGGATTATACGCCTTCGCATCAGAGATGAGTGAACTGAGGTCACCCCCGAATAGAATGAGAAACAGAATAACAATCAGCCAGATGACGACCCAAGCTTGCCAACGGTCGGTTCTCAGCGATGCGGGGAGCCCACCATAGGCCGTGTATGCCGCGGTGACGGCTCCAACGGCCACCATCGGAATGAGTGGTTCCATGTTGCCCAGAATCTCCATTGCCTTGCCTATGGCGGTGAATTCTGCGAAAAGGAATGTGAACATGTAAGCGACCGAGATGAGGCCAACGTAGACCTGCATGGGCCGGCCAATTCTCATTCTCACATAATCCGCCAGCGTGACACCGTCGGGCAATTGTTGCCTGATCATCGGGCCGACATAGGCAAGCAGGAGAAACGGTGTGGCTGAGGACAACGCATAGCCTACAACGTCCCAAAATCCACCGTAGTATCCAACTTCTGAGGGCCCGAAGAGAATCCATATTCCCATGCCCGAGGCGAACAGACTGAGGCCGATTCTCAGCGAATTTTGCGTCCCTCGTGCTGATAGGTACGAATCTTGGTCAAGTTCCTTCTCGGTTGCGGCTTGGTATCCAATATAGCCGAAGAAACCCAGCGTTCCAAGCATCAATACATAGGCAATATTCGTATCCATTTTTACACCTATTCATCCGGTTCAAGGAAGGGATAGCCCCAATCTTGAGGAATGTCTAGTGTGCGTTTGACACTGCGCGGACTCATCCATCGTAGCAGATTTAGAGGCCCACCTGCCTTGTCATTGGTCCCAGAGGCTCTGGCTCCTCCGAAGGGTTGCTGCGCAACAACGGCGCCGGTCGGCTTGTCGTTGATGTAGAAATTACCTGCGGTGAATCGCAGCGCATTAAACGCGGTTTGAACATCCGTTTCTTGTGTGGCGAAGATTGAGCCAGTGAGGGCATAGGGGCTGGCTTCATCGCAAATCTTCAGAACGCCTTCAAAATCTTTATCTTCATAGACGAATATAG
>JAPYUB010000025.1:9525-18582 GCA_029942125.1 Candidatus Thalassarchaeaceae archaeon
AATATAGTGAGAACGGGTCCGAAAATCTCCTCAACCATCGATTCATAATTGGGGTCGCTAGTCACGATGATTGTCGGTTCGATAAACCAACCAACACTGTCGTCAGAACCGCCACCTGCGACCACATCGCAACAATCGCTGGCTTGGGCTCTCTCGATGTATCCAGTGATTTTGTCAAAGGCGCGCTGATCGATTACAGCGGTCATGAAATTGGTGAAATCACGGGCATCTCCCATGGTGATTTTTTGCACTTCATCACAGAGTGGCCCACCCATTCGACCCCATACTGATTTGGGCACGTACGCACGCGAGGCGGCAGAGCACTTCTGTCCCTGGTACTCGAATGAGCCACGTAGCAATGCCACTAGGAGTCCTTGTTCATCGCAATCAGGATGGGCGACGACGAAATCCTTCCCACCGGTTTCTCCAACAATTCGCGGATAGGATCGCAGACTCGGCAGAGCTTCGGCGATGCGTTGCCACAGACCTTGGAAGACAGCGGTTGATCCGGTGAAGTGAACACCGCCGAAATCAGGATTCGACAAGCAGACCTCAGAAATATCCGGGCCACTGCTTGGTACGAAGTTGATGACACCAGCAGGCAACCCTGCTTCCATCATGAGTTCCATCAATGCGTAATTCGAGTGATATGAATTCCGACTGGGTTTCCACACAGCGGTGTTGCCAAGAATTGCAGGTGCGCTTGGAAGATTGGCTGCGATGCTGCTGAAGTTGAAGGGTGTGATTGCTAGCACGAAGCCTTCGAGTGGCCGAATCTCGGTGCTGTTGTTGACGCCCGACGGGGAGACCAGTGGTTGATATCGGTCATGGAATTCACGAGCGTAATAACAGTTGAAATTCCAGAAATCAATCAATTCGCAAGCCGCATCAATTTCAGCCTGATATACAGTCTTGCTTTGATTCAGCATGGTGGCGGCGTTGATTTTCATTCTCCAATTGCCAGCCAACAGTTCCGCACAGCGCTCGAAGATGGCACAGCGTGCCTCAAGTCCCATATCGATCCAAGCGGGCTGTGCATCAATCGCAGCCTGACATGCCGCTGCAATTTCGGCTTTACCGGCGAGATGGACATTGGCAATTACATGCCCGTGCTTGTGTGGAATGACTTGTGTGGCGGTATTCCCTGTGAAAACCATCTCACCATTGATGATACAAGGGATTTCGACAACCTCATCCATCTGCCGATCTAGTTCGGCTTGCAATGTTGCCCGTTCTGAACTACCCGGCTCATATCCGAGGATGGGTTCGTTAACTGGGTGGCCCGACATATTATCCACCCTTTCGATACAGTGTTTGATGGTTGCGAGTCCAGCCTGAGCCGGTGGCCGTGCGATTCAAGGGCCGACGTGGGGGCCCTCTGGCTATGTCGGGAGGCGACCTCATTCGCACGACGTTGTACGACGCCCATGTCGAACGTGGCGGTAACCTCGTTGATTTCCACGGATTCGAATTGCCAATCTGGTACACTTCAATGATGGATGAACATCTCAATACGCGTGAGAACGCTGGCCTCTTCGATGTCTCGCACATGGGTTTCTTTCGCTTCTCTGGAGAGAACGTCCGCGAATGGTTGGATGGCGTGGGGACCCAAAAAGCGAGTCTAATCAAACCAGGCCGTTGTGCCTACAGCCATTTTCTCGATGATAATGGCATCATAATTGATGACATGATATTCTCAGTCGCCAGTCGTCAAGACATCCTCGATAGTGGTTGCACTGACTGGGAATCTCCGTCTGAGATTGCCATTCTAGGTGTCCCCAACGCCAGTATGATCGACCATATGTGGAATCATTTCCACGCCCATATTGATGAAGGAATAACGATTGAGAATCTGTCAGATGACACCAGTATCCTTGCTCTACAAGGCCCCAAATCACCCGCCATCATCGAAACCGTTCTAGGTTCAGATAATGTGGTTCGACACTTCCATGGTCAATCCATCGCCGATAATTCCCTGGGTATCACCGGATGGATTCAAGGCACTGGATACACGGGTGAACGTGGCTTTGAGATATTTGTACCCAATGCTCAGGTGAGAACACTTTGGGACACCCTATTGGATGAAGGTGGGCACGGTATCTGTCCCGCGGGACTGGGTGCACGAGATACGTTGCGTATGGAGAAAGGCTTCCTTCTTTCTGGTCAGGATTTCTGTCATCCGGATTTAGGTGGCTCCGATAATTTGGCTCGAGATTCCGCCGAAACCTTCGTCCCCTTCGGCTTGAATTTGGATCACGATTTCATCGGCAAGGCCCGTGTCGAGGCGACCAAAGCTCAGCATCTCGATGGAGGCGGCATCAAGTGGCTCGGACTCAAGGCCACCGGAAAGGGCCCCTTCCCCCGGATGGGACACGCTGTACTCAAGGACGGCGTGCAAATTGGGATCATCACTTCAGGCGGTCCATCTCCCAGCCTTGGCAAGGTTGGAATTGGCCTAGCCTATCTGAATGGAGTTGAGGTCGGCGAGGAAGTCGAGATTGCAGTCAATCCTCGTCGTAACCTCTCAGCGGTCGTTGTTCGACCGCCATTCATCTAGACTGAACGTTGAAATGGGAACGTCCAAAGGGCGTTCGTATGCAGGCGCGCGGCCGACTCGTCATCTCGCTCCTTTTACTGCTGATTCTTGCTCCATGGGTTGGAGCCATTGAAGGCATCGAGAAATCCGAGAAAACGGACCTCGCGGAGACTTTTCCTCTATTGAACGACGCGCAGGCCGATTCCATTCTTAGTACCGGTGCAAGAGGTGTGACTACATGGGTGCATCAAGGTACTGCGAACCCGAGCGCTACCAATGGCCCGGGCGATTTCAACAGCGTTTGGATCAGCGACGTCGTCAATATCAGCAACAATGGCATCATCATCACTGGTTCATATCGTGGCGATGTTCTGTTTGACAATGGACCCTCTCCAACCACCCGAAATGAACGCACTGCTTTTGTTGCTCAACTCGACCAATATGGTGGTTGGTCTTGGTTCAGAAACACTGGCCAACCCATCGATTCTGTTGGCTCCGCCCACGCTGAGGAAGCAACCGTTGGCCCAGCGGGAGTTTGGATATGTGGTTGGATTACGGACACCATCACGTTCGGTGAACATTCCGTGACAACAGGTGGACTTTACACGGATGGTTTCGTGGCACTTTACAACATTACACAGGACAATTGGGATCTCGTGACCACGTGGGGTGGTCAATATGATGACCATGCAAACGGTTGTACTGCGACTGATGAAGGGTCCGTATATGTCGTAGGTTCCTATCGCGATACTGGGTATTTTGGTAGCAACCAATACCAATCCGAAGGTGGTTCAGACATGTACGTCCTCAAGGTGGATTCCATGGGTGCTTTTTCTTGGGTACAAACTTGGGGGGGTTCATACAACGACAACCTCACCGCGATTACAATCGATTCGAATGAGAATGCGTACATCGTCGGCTATTATCAAGACAATGTCCTTGATTGGCCTAGTGACCACATCGTCACCGCCGGTCGACCATACAACGGCTTCGTGAGCAAGGTCAATCCGTTTGGGACATTCCAGTGGTCTAGAGACATGGCTGGAGGAGCCAATCAGCAACCGGTGCTTGCTACCGCGGTAACATTTGGCAATGGCGACATTTACGTTGGCGGTTGGGTCGAAGGCAGTGTGAATTTTCGTAATGGTAGCACTGTGAGTATGTATATTGTCGCCAATACGAGTGCGGAAAATGGATTCGTTGCATCCATTGACGTGGATGGAAATTGGGTTTGGGCCACTCGTTCAAGTGGTGACCAAGATTCGGGCCAAATTGTACAAGATCTCGCTGTTGGACCACTAGGAACCATTGCTGTTTCAGGATATTTCTATGATGCAAATGAACTCTGGACGAATGCGACCTTCGGTTCTTTCCACCTCACCCGTGCCCCCGGCGCTGAAGGCTTTGTTGCGGGTCTAGACCCTTACGGGAATTGGATTTGGGCGGACTACCTTGGTGGTGAGATGGATGATGTCGCGTATGCGGTAGCATGGCAAAGCCTAGGTCGTGTATTGACGGCAGGTCGCCATTGCATCGATTCCGTGTTTGGCTGCGGGACGACCTTTGGCAGCGTCAACGAGTCGACCAGTTCTTACATTGAAGGTGCAGGATTTCTCTGGGCTTTTGAAGTCGATACAGATTACGATGGTATCGCTGATGTGGATGACAATTGTCCCACAGTGAACAACACCGCACAATTGGATATGGATGGTGACAATATCGGCAATCTCTGCGATGGAGATGCGGATGCAGATACGCTCGATGATTACTGGGATGATTGCATCGGCCCAGCCACTAATTGGAATCAATCCGTTTGGACCTCTGACCGTGATGGTGATGGTTGTCGAGATTCTGACGAAGATGATGACGATGATGGGGATGGTATACTCGATACAACTGATGCCTGCGATGATTACACCACACGTCACAACTGGAGCAGTGGATTGGCCAATGACTACGATGGAGACGGCTGTCACGATGTCGACGAAGATTTGGACGACGACAGTGATAGTGTCCAGGATGTTGATGACCTCTGCCCACGTTACCCCTACAATAGAAGTTGGACTTCTAGCAATGAAAACGATCACGACGGCGACGGATGTGACAACAATGATGACGATGCAGACGACGACAATGATGGCGT
The DNA here is from genome assembly GCA_029942125.1 of Candidatus Thalassarchaeaceae archaeon. Taxonomy (GTDB): domain Archaea; phylum Thermoplasmatota; class Poseidoniia; order Poseidoniales; family Thalassarchaeaceae; genus MGIIb-P. The sequence continues at coordinate 14,205 of JAPYUB010000025.1, forward strand.
CGATGATTTGGATTCCAACAGTGATGTTCTAGACCAGTGTCCTCGCGGAGCGATTGATTGGCTCTCTGATTCATCCACCGACCAAGATGGTGACGGTTGTGTTGATGCAAGTGAAGATTACGACGATGATGGTGATGGCGTTCTAGATTTCACAGATGAGTGCCTCACTGGTGCACTGGATTGGAATTCTCAAACAGAGACCGATAAGGATGGGGATGGATGTCGAGATTATGATGAGGATGACGACGATGATGGCGACGGTCTGCTCGATGATGACGATGCCTGTCCAGCCGGTGATATCGGATGGACTTCAGCCACTAGTACCGATGCCGATGGCGATGGTTGTCGGGATGCGGGTGAAGATACCGATGATGATGGCGACAAGGTCGCCGACGTCGGGGATCGTTGTCCTAACGGCATGACAGGTTGGGAATCAAATCCAATCAACGATGCAGACGGTGACGGTTGTCACGACGAGGGCGAAGATCTTGATGATGATAACGATGGCTTCAATGATGGTTCGGACGAATGTCCTGGAACTCCGCCCGGAGTGACCGTCTACGATGGCGGTTGTTCGGCCGAACAGGGTGACAACGACGATGATGGCGTTCAGAACAATCTCGATTTGTGCCCTGAAGTTTCAGCTGTCGACGGATTCGATGTGAATTTTGATGGATGTACGGATGATATCGATGACGATGGAATCACGGATGACATCGATCAGTGTCAAGGTACGCCTGTTGGTGAATCAATCGATGAATTTGGATGTGGCTACCTCACTCAACAGGATTCTGACGGTGATGGTGTCGTCGATGGCAGTGATGGTTGTCTGGGCACCTCAAGTCAAAGTATCCGTGATGCAAATCCCGGACATGACTTCGACAACCAGTTCGGCTGCTGGGCTGGCGACGAAGACGACGATGGAGATGGTTACGACAACTGGGCAGACATCTGCCCAGGGAGTATCTCAGATGAATTAATCTTCGACGGTGGTTGTAACTTTGAACAGCAGGACGAAGATGGTGATGGTGTCCCCAACGGAGATGACGCCTGTCCTTACACGTCTTCTGGAGCGGTTCTCATTGAAGGCGGCTGCTCACGTCAGCAACTTGCCCCCAGTTCAGACGATGGCAGTATGTCCACGGGCATTCTCATTGCAATTATTGCCGCTGTGTTCATTCTCATTGTGGGTGGCGCGGTCGTTGCCATTACGGTCATCAAGCGCAAGCAGGATGTCGACAGCGAGGCGCGTCAGGCAGTCAAGCGTGGTGATATGCCTGCTCCAGCCACCGAAGTGGCAGAAGAAGCCCTTGCCGAGAATGCGGATGACAATTACGAAGATGACCCCAATTACAAGGTCGATGAAAATGGTTGTGAATGGTGGCTAGATGATGACCGTAAATGGTGGTACCGAACACCAGAAATGGACGACTGGGTTGAGCATTCCGACTGAACCAGAACAAACCCTGACGGGCGAGCGTTAAGTATCACGCCCCATAGGGCGTGTCATGACCGAACCATCGAAGTTCGCCGCAAACGGCATCCTTTTCGCCGTAATTATCGCACTGTTGCTACAACCTATGGCGGGAATTGACATTACCAATTCGGAACTATCTGAACTTGCTGAAGAGGTCGAGATTTCTTATGCTGCACAGAATGAATGGACACAAAGTGCTGGAATGGCCACCGGTGGCACTGGTGCCATAATTTGGCCGAGTACCATGACTGCCGACTCTACAGGCGATGTTGTGGTTGGTGGAATGGTGATTGGCGATGCCGCATTCGGAACTCATGGTTCCTCATCTGATATTTTCGGAACAGGTTCACCCGGCCAAATCGCTTACATTGCAAAGGCCGATGGTTCGACGGGGTCATGGCAGTGGTTGACTGAAACCGGTGAATATGGTGGTGGCGGATATGCCATGGTTAGTGGAATCACCACTTACAATACTGACATCTATATTTGTGGCTGGTTCAATGGAAATGTTACATTTGGGACCGATCAGTATCGTTCGACCCAAGATACAATGGATGCGTTCGTGAGCAAACTCAACAGCAACGGACAGTTCCAGTGGACAGCAGTTGCAGGTGGCATCACTGATGACGATTCGTGTGAAGATATCACTGTAGACTCTAATGGCGATGTTTTCGCCACAGGTTCATTCAATGGTACTGCCAATTTCAATTCTAATGCACAAACAACCAGTGGCAAGATGGATATCTGGATTGCTGAGATGTGTACCGGCCCAACCTCATCATGCAGTAACCGTTGGGATTGGGTTTACACCGCAGGTGGACCGGAGGAAGATTATGGGGCATGCATTGCAGCCGACGGCACCAATGTGTACGGTTGTGGCTGGTTTGCAGGTACAGCAACATTTGGCAACCAGCAGACTCAAGCAGCCGGTCAATTGGCTTCGTATGTTGTCAAACTTACATCGGGAGGAGGAAATGCAGGGACACACGTTGATGTCGCATCTGTTGGTGCAACCAATGGTGTTGTGCAGATTATGGATATTATTGCAGATTCGGGAACGATTTACGCAACAGGTCATACGGTCGGAAATGCACAGTTTGGAACCCAACAAGTCGGTGGGTCCGGCGCAAACGATCGCATCATTTTCGTCGCTGAATTGGGTAGTAACAACCAGTGGTCTTGGGCTACTGGATCAACCAGTGGTGCCTATCAGACCGCAAGGTCAATCGATATGACTGGACAAGGTGGTTTGGCGATTGCAGGTACCTTTGCATCTGTCACCAGTGATGGCTACGTCGCTCAATCTGGCAGTGCTTCCTTTGGCTCACACACCGTTTCTAGCACATACATGGGCATGGTCATAGCAGGAATCGATACCAGTGGAAACTGGCTTTGGGCAGAAGCTGCTGATGGTGCATACAACGATGAAGGCTACAGCATTGCCGTAATGCCATCTGGCTCAATCGTCAGCATGGGGTCACACTGTGGAGGTGGAGTTGCAGTTGGGCAGTCATGTTCAATCACACTAGGCACAGGCTCTGAGAGTACCATGGGCAATGTTTTCTCTGACCCTAATCAGTATGGATACTCATTCAACACAGGCATCCATCTTTGGACAATCCAAGCCGATAGCGATGGCGATGGTGTTGGCAATGTAGATGACAATTGTCCAAGTACACCTAACACGGATCAATCCGACATCGATAACGACAATATCGGCGATGTTTGTGACAATGACATGGATGGTGACGGCAAGAACAACGATTACGACGATTGTGACGGCCCCGAAGCCCTGTGGGACAGTACCGACCTCAGTCTCGATATGGATCAAGACGGATGCTTAGATGCGACTGAAGATACAGATGATGATGGTGACGGCATCGCTGATGTCGCTGACCCATGCACTGGTCCAAACTTCAAGTTGCAGTGGTCTAGTAATTCCGCCAACGATTACGACAGCGATGGTTGTCATGATTCAGAAGAAGATCCAGATGACGACAATGATGGCGTCAATGATGTAGACGATGATTGTCTGCGTGGTTGGCACAATTGGACTGCAGATTCGACCACTGACCACGACGGCGACGGTTGCAAAGACGGCGGCGAAGATGATGACGATGACAACGATGGCGTCAATGATCGCGATGCAATGGATTCACTCCTCGATATGTGTCCAACCGGTGATCTCGGCTGGATCTCTGATGAGAACAACGATCGCGACGGTGACGGCTGTCGTGATGCTACAGAGGACAACGATGACGACGGCGACGAAGTTGCTGATAACATCGACAACTGCTCCCCTGGTCCTAATGGTTGGGCCCTTCACTGGACCAGCGTTCCTTCCACCGACCTAGATGGCGATGGTTGCAGAGATCTCGATGAGGACGATGACGACGATGGGGACACCATCCTCGACTCCAACGACGCATGTCCGCGCGGCATGACTGGATGGATTTCAGATTCCATCTCAGACATGGACGGTGATGGTTGCCGCGACTCTGACGAGGATACTGATGACGATGGTGATGGTTTCCAAGATGTCGATGACAACTGTCCGAGTGGCGATACCGACTGGGTTTCCACACCTGACAACGATTGGGATCGCGATGGTTGCAGAGATGACACCGAGGATGATGATGACGACCAAGACACCGTATCGGACTCTATCGACCAATGTCCACATACTCCACTCGGCGAGGATATTGATATCACAGGATGTGGGTGGTTCACCCAGCAGGATACCGATACTGACGGCGTTTGGGACCACCTCGACAATTGTCAGAGCACTCCGAATGTCCTAATTCGTGAAACTTTCAATGATTCACACGGCTTTGATGTCGACGATATTGGTTGTTGGCCTGGCGAATCGGATGACGATGATGACGGCAAACTGCTCTACAT
>JAPYUB010000026.1 GCA_029942125.1 Candidatus Thalassarchaeaceae archaeon
AGTCTGACCCGTAGCGCGCGCAAGGTTGAGATCGGAGATTGTCCATGAAGACGAGAAAGAGAGGCTTGTTGTATTGTATGAATAAACGACATCATCAGCCAAGATGTGGGCCCAACCACTGACAGCAGAAATTGCGTGAATCTCATCGCTCAAGAGCCAGTTTGCGGTATTCCATGTGGCGACCCAATTACCAGTAGACAGATCACGGCGAGCAACACCAGCATCGGCCAATCCGATGAGTAGGTATGTGCCAGCCATCTCCAAATCTACAACTCTGTCACTGGCGAGGACATTCTGGGTGTCGAATTGTTGAATAGAGCCACCACTGTAGTGGAACAGGCCCGCTCCATCTGTACCAATCCAAACGTCTGTACTTACGACGAGTATGTCGGTTGCAGGAGTAATTGCATCTCCAGTGGAGAGTGTGCCAACATCAATCCAAGTAGATGCTAAATTAGCCCCCATGGTCACTTGCCATAGTGTCTTACCGTTGGAAGCGACCAGATAACCTGGGCCAACCGATTCAATTTGGTGAACCGTCTCCCCGAATGGACTTGAGTAATTGCCAACAAATGAACTGTCATCCAATGAAAAGACTCTGATTAAGCCGTCCGCGCAGGTGACGTGTAGATAGCCTTCAGCGGCGTCAATCGCCATGTCCAACGGTTCCATGTCTACATCGAACCAGTGAATCATCTGAGGATTGTTATTGGCATCAACCTGTATGACTGCATTATCGAGGGCGACGTATAGACGGCCGTCATCTGGGTGAATAGCCGAATCACGAACTTCGATATCGACTCTGTAAGTACTAACGAATGTATCAGCAGGCCTGAGAGCTTCAATGACGACGTCAGTAATTGTTGAACCACCGGGCAACACCCATCCAGCATTGACATCACTGTTCGGTGAAAGGCGACCACTGTATGGATCGCCGTTCATGAGATCGTTTTGCTGACCTAGACTGCCAAGGCCACGCCAATCGAGGATACTGGCGGGGCCATCGGGGAGGAGTAATTGAGGCTCTTCTATCCAAGTTCCATTGGAGCCATTTACTTGGATTTCAAATGTCAAGTTATCAATCTCGGCGCCCGGCGCGAAATCGAGCATCAGATTACTCATGGCCATCTGTCCAGCAGCCGCGTTCGCACCTGTGGCTTCCATTGTAATCCAACCGGTGTCATTGGTGCCTTCACTGCCCCACTCCGCGACTGAACCAACCTGAGCCGTTGCCACAGGCAAAGCAGCCAGAGGTGTCCAAGAAGCGAGAATCATCAGACTGACCAAAATCAGTGCTCGACGCCCAGAAGCAGTGGTCATGCGGGACACTGGCTTTGCAACACCATTTGAAGGTCATGGGTGGTTGAGTTTGTTGGTATACTTGTATACCATGTACATTTGAAGCCACAAATTGGGGTGTTTTTTGATTGATTACATAGAGAAATACTGTTGGGTGCTTCATTCCTCGATTTCCCTAACTATTGCAAGAATCGCGGTATCCCCTGATGAAATGAGGGTAAAGAGGATAGGGGAGGCCAGTGGCCGAATAGAATGGAGGATACGGTTTGTCCGAAGAACAATTTCGCAAGGATGCTCTGGAATACCATGCGGCGTATCCTCCTGGCAAGATTAGAGTCGTCCCCACTAAACCTCATTCCACCCAACGTGAACTCTCTTTGGCCTACTCACCAGGGGTGGCTTATCCCTGTCTTGAAATCGAGAAAGACCCGGCCAAGGCGATGGAATACACATCGCGGGCAAATCTAGTCGCAGTTATCTCAAATGGGACTGCAGTTCTAGGTTTGGGAAACATCGGTGCCCTTGCAGGAAAACCGGTCATGGAAGGTAAAGGATTGTTGTTCAAAGCCTTCGCTGACATAGATGTGTTCGACATCGAGATTGATACGGAAGATGTTGATGAATTCGTTGAAACAGTCAAGCGGATTGCGCCCACCTTTGGTGGCATTAATCTAGAGGATATCAAAGCCCCGGAATGTTTCGAAATCGAGAAGAGGTTGGTCAAAGAACTCGATATTCCTGTCATGCATGATGATCAACATGGAACTGCAATCATCTCTGGTGCGGCTCTCCTCAATGGCCTAGAGGTGACTGGTAAAAAAATTGGTCAAATCAAAGTCGTCGTATCCGGCGCAGGGGCCTCCGCACTTGCCTCTGCAGAACACTACATTCGCCTTGGTGTTCGCAAAGAAAATCTCCTGATTTGTGATTCAGGTGGAATCATCACCAAGAAGCGTAAAGATGCTGGAGAACTCAACCGATACAAAGCGAAGTATGCGCGTGATATTCCTGAGGGAGGATTGGCTGAAGCACTCGTTGGTGCAGATCTCTTCCTCGGCCTGTCCAAAGCGGGAATTGTGAGCGGTTCAATGGTGGAGAAGATGGCGGCGCGGCCACTGATTTTCGCGCTGGCCAATCCAACTCCTGAAATTATGCCCGAGGAAGTAGCTGCAGTTCGTGAGGATGCCATCATGGCCACGGGGCGGTCGGATTATCCAAATCAAATCAACAATGTTCTCGGATTCCCTTACATTTTTCGCGGCGCTCTTGATGTACAAGCAGATGAAATCACTGAAGGGATGAAAATGGCTGCAACGATGGCGTTGGCTAATCTCGCAAAGGAGCCTGTTCCTGACGATGTTGCAGCAGCGTACGGCGGTGCTCAGATTCAATTTGGCCCCGATTATCTCATCCCCAAACCCTTCGATGCAAGGGTCCTGATTTGGGAGGCCAGTGCTGTTGCTGAGGCTGCGGTCGCGGAAGGAATGGTCTCCGCTGAAGTTGCGAGAGAATTCAATGTTGAGACCTATCGGAACCAACTCGAAGCACGATTGGGGTTGACACGATCAATCATGCGCGGAGTGATAGATAAAGCGGGCAAAAACAGGCAGCGGATTGTCTTCACAGAAGGTGACCATCCGACTATGCTCAAGGCGGCCGCACAGTGTATTCAAGAGAGAATCTGCTTCCCAATTCTGCTCGGTAGATCACATGAGATTGCCGAAGCGAAAGAAGCTCTTGGCCTTGATTTCAAATGCGAAGAAATAGACCCGCGAGAAGATCCGCGGCGACGAACTGTGTATACTGATGCATTGCAGAAAAAACGTGGACGAAAAGGTGTGACTCTGACGGATGCAAAACGTATGCTCAAATCGAGGGTTTGGTTTGGTTCCATGATGGTTGAAATGGGTGATGCAGATGGAATCATCGGAGGCATCTCTCGAGATTATCCCGATTTCTTGAAACCCTGTCTGGCCACAATCGGAATATCCGAAGATGCTCACCGGGTGGTGGGCACATACATGATGACAATCAAGGGACAACTGATGTTCATTGGCGATGCGACAATCAATATCTATCCCGACGCACGAACCCTAGCTGAAATTGCTGTACAGACAGCACGGGTTGCTCGTCGATTCGGAATTGAGCCGAAAGTGGCTCTTCTTTCATTTTCGAACTTCGGGTCATCCAGTCAATATCGTACCGATCGCATTGAGGATTCAATAGGAATGGCGCGCGAACTAGATCCTTCATTGATTATTGATGGGCCAATGCAAGCAGATACTGCGCTTATGCCTGTAATTCAAGAACAGTATCCATTCATGACTCTAGGAGGTCCTGCCAACGTTCTCATCTGCCCCAATCTTGCTGCAGCGAACATCTCATACAAATTACTACAGCGATTGGGGGATGCGGAGATGACGGGGCCGATTCTTGAGGGAATGGCCAAACCAGTTCACGTATTGCAGCGGGAAGATGGGGTTCGAGATGTGGTTCACATGGCGGCCATCTGTGCTCTTGATGCGCAACGTCTGAGTCGCCAACGCCTGTAATCAAAACCACCTGCTCGGCGGAGAGAGATTGATATGGGGCCGATGGGCACCTCCATTTGAGGGGAATCGTGCGATTCGTTATGCGCTCCAAAATACATCGCGCGACTGTTACCCATGCAGATGTTGACTATGTGGGTTCAATTTCGATTGATGAAAATCTGTTACAAGCCGCCGGAATCGAAGAATGGGAGAAAATTCATGTTCTCGATGTGACGAATGGGGCTCGTTTGGAAACCTATGTTGTCAAAGCTCCAGCCGGATCAGGTCAAATTTGCATCAATGGTGCAGCAGCACATCTGGTACACCCTGGTAATCTAGTCATTCTCATCACTTACGAAGGTATTTCAGTTGAGGCAATGACTGAACATAAGCCAACAATCGTACACGTCAACGCTCGAAATGAAATCGTCGATATCTCACAAGATCTCGATACGGTAGAATATGTCGAATTTGGGCCTTAATCTCGATGATAGGGTGAGCCACGTTCGATTTCACTGGCTCTATACAATTGCTCAAGCAAAATGACTGCGGCCATTTCGTAGGTCATGGTCAATGGCCCAAGAGAAATCGATGCATGTTGAGAAAGAACTTGGGTATCGAACCCATCCACAGGACCGATAGCGAGATGAATGGCAGTAGTGGACAATCGCCATATCTTCCAATTCTCTAACATCCATTCTGTATCTCCGCTTTCGCCGGCCTCATCCAGAAGAATGAGTGTCCCATTGGAAGATGCTGCTTCAATCTTTGAAACGTAAGCATCGTGCGCCAAACGATCAGAATGAGTGAGGAGGGTGACACCCCGACCTTCCAAGCGTTCAGAATATTTGTTAATCAGATGAGAATAGCCCCTTTCTCTAGCCTTGCCATGTGTATGAACAACGATACGGGCCATGGTTGGCCCCGAACGCCAAACATCATCAGGATTGGGGCGAAGACTCATGGAGGGGGCACTGGTGAAGGTGACCTATGGGTTGGTGGCCATTCCGGCGTCGAGAGAAGCCTTTGACTGACAATCCTCACATCAAGGGAACTCGGGTTTGGTTGACTGAATTGCGTGAAATGTGTGAGCAGCATTTTGACAATCACGCTGAAGGACAACGACGAATTGCAGGGTTGGAAATTGAATGGAAGAATGCCCATGATGAAAGTGAACTTGATACCGAACTTCTACAAGGATTAGAGCGGCGAGCATATCGTCTATTGCGTGCTGATGGTGATGATTGGTTGGCTTGGCTAGACAATGATGATTTTTGGCAACCCGGGTGGCGCGGCGATGATGGAGAACCCAGCGGCGATTCTGGAATGGATTGAATACCGCGACCTTCGCCCTACGTACAATGTTGGGTTGGATTGCCTTTCTCGGGGGTACCTCGGCCATGCTGCTCTGGATGAGTCGCGCACAGCCCTTTCCTGAAATTGGAGGTCGTTGGGCTTGGTTGATGTTGGGCATTGCAGGAATATTGGCCATCGCAATGAATTCACCTCGGACCATGAATCCCAACCTTCCAGCCATCATTGCAGGTGCGATTGGTGGATTGGGTGTAGTGATTGGAGCAATGCATGACCGTCGTAAACAAGATGTCATTTTGGGCCCATTTGCGGGAATGTGGTTCGTGGCCGCAACTTTGTCATGGTCAGTTGATGGATGGGCTTCTTACAATCAAACAGATCAATGGGTCGTATTCATTTTGGCCACAATCGTGATTCTGCTCGAAGTCTTTCTCTTTTGGAAAGGACTCGTCATTGGCATTCAGGGAATATCGTGGTCGCAAGCAGCACTGCGTCAACTTGATCGGGGCCTTATCAATGGTGAACGGGGTGCGATTTCTATGTTTGAAAAATCGTGGAGCGTGGATGAATCTTGGCTTGATGCTATGAGTCATATTGCCCTGGTCCGAATTCACAGTTTTCAGGGAAATTCGATGGCCGCGTCAAAGCACGCTGAATTGCTCGAACGATTGGGTGGAGAAGAATCTGTAGAAGAAGAATGGGTTGCAAAGATAGATTCCTGCTTAAAGCGCCTTAGTAAGCCTATTTTTGAGTCTGAATAAGGGCTCAAAAGTAGGGGGATATCTGGGGGTGCTCTAGTGTATGTTAAATATCCCGGATGACAAATTATACATGGTGATGGGTTGAAAAAAGGACACTGGAAAGTCCACGGTATACGTCTGAGTTGGTTGATCGTAGTCATTTGGTTCAGTGCCAATCTACTATCTCAGGCGATTTATATCGGATTCAATGGCGAGCCGTATGATGCCAACGCAATCCTCTCGGGGCTAGGAAACTGGTATTGGATCTGCATCGCTGTTGAACTATCCATCTGGGCTACATTGGGTCTATTGGTGGTTCACAAATTACGAATTCGAACTGAAGAAGATGCTATTTTCGAGAGTATCTAAGGCAGCGAAAGACCCATGTTCAGGGGCCACTCCGTCGAATCATGGTCCGCATCACCAAAGTTCACACCGGCAAGGGTGATGGGGGCAAAACTGATCTTGCCTCAGGCGAGAGAGTATCCAAGGCTGATGTTAGAGTGAATTTCTATGGCACTATCGATGAACTCAATGCAACCATCGGGTTGGTGCGAGCAGAATTGCAACGGGTTGAAACCCATCATGAAGATGGGGGGGCGCGAGCGACGGTCAGGACTGTAAAACATTCTGTTGAACCTAAGTTATCACTCATACAGCAAGAACTGTTTGATGTCGGAGGAGAATGTGCGTTCCTGCCAAATAAAGTCCCCGAAGCAATGACTGTGATTGGTCAAGAACAAGCTGATCGCCTCTGTGCTGAAATGGATGCTTGGACTGAAAATCTTGAACCGTTGGAATCGTTCATTCTACCGACGGGTTCACCATTGATTGCCACGATGCATCTAGCTCGTACAATCACCCGACGAGCCGAAAGATGCGCGATGCGATTGCGTGAACAAGAGGGTGATGATGCGGTTCGAGACCTTGTCATTGCATATTTGAATCGACTCTCGGATTGGCTCTTTGTTTCCATTCGATGGATTGCAATGATTCTTGGAGAAGATGAAACTCTATGGGTGCCTTTGGGAAAACGAAATCAGGATTAGAGTTCACGACCTAAGGCACGCAATTGCGCCCTCGCTCCGCGCAACACTTCTTTGCTCTGTTCGAAATTCAATTGATTCTCAGCATCATCCCATTCAAGCCACATGAAGTTTCGATGTTCGTGGCTTAATTTGATATCGTATTCATCCGTTTCACCGATGAACCAGAAGACCTCTTTCTCGATGGGTCGACCTTTGAGAGTGAATGTGTAGAATGTGCGCATCCTCCAATCATCCAACATTCTCACCTCGGAGATACCCGTCTCCTCTTCCAATTCACGCAATGCTGTCTGTTGATAGCCGCCGTCTTCATCCTCATAGTGCCCCTTAGGAAATCCCCAGTGTCCTTGTGGATATTGCAGAAGTAGTACACTGCCGAAGTTCACGAGAACGACACCGCATGAGGTCTCCATGAACCCTGATTGGGTACGGCCTACTAATTGGTTACGCATCGACAGCGTGCTCGACGCCAAGGCTAAGAGCGAGGTGCAGGGACGGATAATGCTCGGAGGCAGTCGATTGGGCGATATATCAAAGATGGAAATTGAACGAATCGTCGCCGATGGAGATCTCGATGGACTTCTTTCTGCGGCAATCGTCCGTCGTGTCTGGGAAGGGATACCTGTTCGATTCAGCCACCCTGCAGAAGTACGGCGGGGAGATGTTGATGATTGGATGACCAGGGGTACCGCTGTTCTTGATCTTCCCTTCCATCCACAATGTGGCCTTCACATTGATCACCACCTCACAAACAAACCAACTCCGGCACAACAGGATGCGGCTGCGGCATTGGGTTGTCACATCGTTTGGGAAGGTGCACTGAGTGCGGCGAGAGTCTGTTTCAACACCTTCCAAGAAACCACTGACTTGAGCGACATTGAGGCTTGGATGGAAATGGTCGACAAACTCGACGGAGGCAAGATTTCTAGAGGAGAATTTCTTTCGAATCATCCCATCGTTTGGATTGGCAGAACAATCGACGCAAACGATGACGCCTATTGCCAAACCTTGTTGCAGCATATCATCGAGGGGGTCAGCCCTGATGAACTTGTGAATCTGAAACCCGTCTACGAGAAAATTATGCAAGCTAAAGAAGAATTTCAACGTCTCCAATCCATAGTCGACCAATGTACGAAAGTCATAGATCGAATGGCCATCATTCGTTTAGATGAAAAGGGGATTCGAACGAATGGATATCTCGTGACTGCACATGTGGGTGAGAAATGTGATGCTTGCATGATTATTCATGGATATGAAGATGTAAATACAGATGATAAATGGCCTCTGTCGGCTTCATTCTACAGCAATTCCTTCCTTCACAAAGATGGAGGGCTGTTTGACTTGACAAACATGGCAACTGCATTCGATGTAGATGGTGGAGGGCACGCAAATGCCTGCGGGTGTCGAATACAACCACTTTCGGATGATGGGGTGTTGGAAGAACGCGAAGTTGTGGCTACAGATGTCGAGCGGAATATCGGTGCTTGGTTGGCGAAATGGTCTAGCCGTTCAGGTCAATAATTGAATCAACCAAAGAAATCCTAGAAACGCATGCAGACCAATCAGAACCATGATGGCGTCAGATGCTCGTCCGTGGCGCTGTTTTTCCAACGCCCATGATTCTCCTGAATTTCTCAAATCTCGTGTCATTCTTCCCTTTCGCCAAAGGATGGTGATAAGGGCCAATCCTAGTAATCCACCCCCTGCATGTAATCCCCCAGCACCACTAGGCATCAATGCCTCTGGCAGGGAGATATTTTCGGTTCGTATTCGATAAACTGCGTTGGCGGTGAATCCTCCAAATACAAGGAGCCATGCGAGGACATAGAGACGTTCTCCATCGCGCTCATGAGAGGTTACTGCTGCCTTCCTTTCCCCTCCTTTCATGAGGCGTCCTCGTTGCCGCCAGCGGTGCTGTTTAATCATCCATCCAATGACGGCCAGAGCAGCGATGGGATGAAGGAGAATAATGACCAAATTGGTCGGGTCCATGACCTTCGGAGAAGAGAGCGGCTCTTCAGCGATGCGTTCATAGTAGTGGTACGGTGGCTAAAACCCGCCGTAGGCGGGGGGGACGGAATTGGACGAGAATGATTTACTTGAATGTCTGAATGTGTCCGTCACCACTGGCGTGCCTCCTGAAAGACTACACAAGGGCAAAGCAGCCAATGCTTGGGGCCGCCTAGGGAAACCTTGGAAAGGCCTACTCATCGTTGCTCTAAAGGATGGAGGAGAGGGTGAAAATCGATCGCAATCTAGGAGAAGGGGGCGGCGTAATCCAAGTCGGAATCACGATGATTGGATTGAACCAATCGGTGGTCTGGTTGCTTCAAATGCACCTCATGGATATCGCCTCTCAGCGATGCTAGTGCAAAAAGCACGGCTCGGTGAGCAATGGAAGCCTGAATGGGAAGCAGAACTGATGAAGGTCCGTAGATTGTGTGAAGATGGTGTCCACCCAGTCTGGCCTAAGTTGGGCGAAAAAGCCCGATTATTAGCCGAAATGCTATCTTATCCTGCGAAAGAAGTTGAGATGGTTTTAGATGTTGATTTAGGAGAATGGGTTCAATCAGCGAGATTTGATCCAATGAACCGTTCAGAGTTGGCGGCATGGCTAGTGTCTTCAACTCCCTTCCACCTAACCGCGAGATTGAGAGGTGAAATTCAACGTATAGCCAAATTATTGAGGTCTGGAAGCGGCGTTGTCAGACAATCTGAATCACTGAATGAGTTGAATGGAGAAGCAGTATTGATTCGAGCCCTTATTGGAATATTCACAGGCAGTGAAAGTGTGATTGAGGATTTGATTACACTCGCTGATGACGATGGTGATGTTTCTCCAATTGCAAAGGATCTTCTAACATTGATACGACTTCGTTCGGGCGATTTCACCGCTTGGGCTGATTGTCATGCTGCTAATGGTAAGGATGGTCTTTCAGTCGCAATGCAACATCAATCATGGATGGCTGTTCCTAACGATGTTGAATTATCTACTGATGAGATTCAAAATGGACTTCTGATATTATCCAATCTAGAGAATCGCAATGCACTTGAATGGAGGTTGGTCGACGCATATCTTAGTGACGGAAATATTGATTCAGCCTTGGAAAGTATTCCTTCATTGGATAATATTAATGCAAAACAGCTGAATTGCGTACTCAATATTATTGAAAATAGTGAAAATGAGGCATTGATTCAGCAATTGATTGGAGGAATAAATCGAATTGACGATGCTGGGCTCAAAATGATTGTTGAAACCGAAACGGCCCCACTAGATTTGCGTTCTTACTCCGTCACTGAATTGCAAAATCGAGGAGGAGATAATGGGGGTCAATTTGAGGAAGGGGCATTGAACATCTTCACTGAAATGGGGGATGCGGTTCAAATCGGTTCGATATTGATGCGGATGGAAAATGGAGCGACAATACATCCACATCGAACGCTCTTAGTCTATCATCTTCTACCAGGTAACGCAAATGCAAAATTGTGTGAATGGGTCGAAGGAGCCCGATCTGAAGCACTTGAAGCCTTAGCAAAAGAATCCAATGGGGTACTATCTAATTGTTCAATTGAACTTGTTAAACTGTTAGAAGGAGCGCCGGCGAATTTGGATGAAGTTGTTCAAAGAATTGCCGGAAATCGTGATGCGATTGTGGCGTTCAATCAAGTTCGGAAAGCGATGTCAGAGGGGGGGGATCGATTGGTTAGGAATAATCTCCTCAATAAATTACAAACATCTATTGAAAGATCATCACTCAAAGGGATTGAAGAGAGATTGTTCTCCACAGTATTGGATGTTCTTCGAATTGAGCAAACAAAGCATTTGTTGGCTAGAGCGGATCCAAATGATACAAAAACAGCCATAGCTATTCTAGATGATTTAATTGACCCTAACCCTGGAAAAAGAATTGTAGATGAGTATCGCGAACTTGTCGTGAAATATTTTGAATTGGGATTGGTGAGTAAGCCCTTCGAAACTTGGCACAAGAAGCATTCGTCATCTCATTGGCGTCAAATTGTTCTTGCGTCTGTCGAACAACAAAGCGGGAATCATTTAGCATCAGGACGACATTTGCGTGATTCTTGTAAACGTGAGGAAAGCATTGGTAGAAGACGTCAAATTGCTCGATTTGCGCTGGCTTCATTTGCTCGTGCGAACCACTTTTCCGACGCAGTCGATATGCTAAAGAAACAACCAGATAATACAGATGATACGAAGGAATTGTTCCGATTGTATCTCAAGGTCTGTAACGCGGCACAGAAGAATAACACCGAAGGAGCGACTGATTTGTTGCTTGATTACATTTCACGCAATCAAGACGAATTGTATTTACTAATGCCTTATCCAGAATCTCTCAATCTACCTAAACAGCCGTGGCAGGGTCGTGTCAAGGTGGCTCTGACAAAGCAGGGTGCTGGAGATTATCGGACAGAGACTGGACGAATTGAATCTCGATTTTGCAATCTTCTTGAAGATGGTGCTTCACTCCAAGAGATTCAAAGTGTCGCAGAAGAGGCTGCTGATATCGATCCAATTCACGGTTTGATGATGTTTGAAAGAGCGATGGGCTCAGGCACCTTTTCCACAAAGCAAATCCAGAGAATGCGAGGAAGTCAAAATGGAATTTTTCGGACACACGCTGAGACAATCCCAGTCAAAGCACGTCGGAAACTACGACATTTGAGTTTGAGGCCACTGTTATTAATTGATACAAATGTCTTGATTACAGATGCAAAAGAACGTATAGCGCGCCTGTTGGGGGATGATGGTGGTATTCACGAAAGTTCTCATTTCCATCGTACCATCCTTTCCTATGCTAGGGAAGGACGAGTGTTAATCAGAGCACCAAAGAATGTGCAAAAAATCGAATTCCAGAAATTAATGAAAGATTCTGAAACAACAAGAGAACTCTTCAATGACGTTTGGGTTTCAGATGTTGATTGGGTAGAGAAGATTACAGATGAGGTCGTTCAAAAAATTCGTGAAAATATCATCTCTGAATACAACACGTGGTCAATTCCACAAGAGGATCAGGTTGAATTTGACGAAAGAGTATCGAAATTTGCAACTCCAACAAAGGAATTCCTTTTGAATAATCGTGAGGCCTACCTTGAGGTTGCCAGAACACGTGACAAAGCGAAGAGAACGAAGATTGGCAAAGAAGCGATTTATCCTGAAAAAGGGGATTTGGCCATTATGGAAGAAGCAGCAATGCATGCTGAACAGTGTTATGATGGAATTGGAGCGGTTTTGGTCGCGTCAGGGGATGTTGATTTCTGGATTGTTCGTCGTTCTCTCGAAGAGGCATTTGGATACAGTGTTGTTCGGGAGCCACACGAAATCTATCGTTGGGTGTGATTGAAAAATCACAGATAGAAATCCGATTGTAAGGGCATTCCCGGCTCAACAGCGTATTTCTCAAAATCATCTACACCAGCTTCAGTCAATGCGGATTCATCGGTATAGAATTGTCCAGTGACGGTCTTATTCTGTCCAAGGATATGTAATGCGGCGTCGGCAACAATCCTGGGTTTTCGGCTCCGTCGAACCATTTCCTCACCACCTAGGGCCTCATTGTATCGAACTGCTGCAGTGTCGATTGTTGTTGCTGGCCAGATGGCGTTCACAGCAATTCCATCCATAGCAAGTTCACCTGATAGGCCGAGAACGAGCATTGACATGGAGTACTTTGAGATCGTGTATGCGAGCGTTCCGTTGAACCATTTTGGGTCAAGCGCGATGGGGGGCGCAAGAACTAGGATGCGCCCGGCATCACTCTTCATCAGATGAGGAAGGGCTGCTTGGCAAAGTGCGAATGTTCCCCGACTGTTCACCTCATGTACCAAATCGAAACGCTTCATTGGTGTCTCGGCGAAAGGAGCGATAAACAACGCACCTGCGTTACAGATTACTGCATCGATTCCATTGAAGGCGGCTGCGCCTTTTTCAACAGCGGCCTGAACCTGTTCGTCATCACGCACATCCATCTGTGCGCAGATTGCCTTACCTCCGGCTGCTTCCACCAGCGCTTTGGTTTCTGGCAACGTACCTGGTAATTTATCGTTAACTTCCATTGAACGTGCGCACAGAATAACATTCGCGCCTTCCTCGCCTAGACGTATGGCCATGGCGCGACCAAGACCCCGACTGGCCCCGGTGATGAGTACTGTCCTACCACCCCATGTTTCAATCTCCTGAACAACCTCAACTAAATTCTCATTCAATAAAACATCAGCAATTTCACAATATGAGAGCATGGCATCCTCGGAGGCAATTCCCTCAAGCTTCTTCCAAGCCTTCCACTTGGCGACAGCAACCATCCCCTTCGCAATCGGGAGGCGGCCGGTTGCATCTCCTTCAGTTGCCTGTTTGTATAGAGAATAGAGGCGGAGGAGTGTGTTGTCATCGGGACGATCTTCTAGAGCAAGAATACGCTTGGATGCGCGCTTGAATTTCTTCTCTATACTCAAAGTAACACCCCTTTTTGTTCTGGCCTCAGCCATTGTTCAACCAATTTTTTCCGGGCTTCTGTATCCTTCTCTGTGGTGTGGGCATGTCCTTCGATAACGTGAAGTTCGCACGGGCTTTGGTGTTGAGTAAGAGCTTTTGAGAGTTCATCGAAATGAATTAGACCCAATCTTCGATCTACTGCTGCCTGTAAAGCAAGAACGGGTACCGTAGGCAACCCCATGTGTGGAATCGCTGCAGTTGCATATCGGACAGGCAAATCTGGATGAATGCGTTCATGTTCTCTGCGTAGAATCCAGCGAACCCATGGCATTGTGAACCGCAAGAAGCGAGGCATCGTTCGTTCTATGATTAATGGATAGGAGGTGACTGGAGATTCAACAATCACACCGGCAAGTCGGGATTTCCACCAACCAGATGGATGGGCTCCGAGTCGAAGAGCAATGAAACCGCCCATTGAATGGCCGTATATCCAGACTTGTTCTGGAAGTTGCTCTAGTTCAAGTGACAGTTGGTGAAGAAGGGATTCCAAATCGGCGACCAATTTCAGAAGGGTCCATTCATCTCGTAAATTGCAACCCCCATGGCCGCGTAGGTTCATCCCCACGATGTCGATATCGAGTTCGTTCATGTGCCGACAGCGAGCCTCGGCTCGACGTAAGGAAGAACCGTAGCCATGAATATACAGAATCAAACCTTTCGACGGTGATTCGGATGGGAGACGGTATGCAGTGAGAGTATCCCCCCCCCACCCTGAGAAGCGAAAACCCTCCCAACGCGGATCTATGAGACGGCCGTCATCAGGTGTTGGTGAGCGCAGATATCCACGTAGCACAACACGTCTTAGAATGAGCCAACTAGCGAGAGGGATGCTGATTCCTGCCAGCATCCATGCCAAGGGTTCACCTCTCCAACCAGGGTAAATCAACAAAAGTAATGCTTCCAATACAATGGCGAATTCGAGCCAAGTGGAACGGCGGAGCAAACGTGAGGTTGGAGGCACAGCATAAGCGGCTGCGCCGTGCATCTCGTCCGTACTGTTTGCCACACTCACAGCATGGCCTCCGGAAATTGCATCAGGTGCTTGTGGCCGGCCTGAACCTTAGCTGCTAGGCCCACATTATCTGGAAGAATTTCCGCAAAGAATACATCAGCAAGTCGAAGTTTGGCATCATAGAATGGGTCCTCGGTGCCTGCTGCTTTCGCATCGTTGCAGACACGCGCCATACGCGCCCACATGAAAGCAAGCATCGTATTACCGAAGTAAGTACAGTAATCGGTAGCCCCAGCTGCAAGGAAATGAGGATTGCCCATTCCTTCCGCGATCATCAGTAGGGTCAACTGCTGGAGACCGCGCACACTCTGATAGAGTGGTTTGGTATACTTCGCCATATCAACGTCATCACGATTCTCTTCGATGAATTCGAGGAGTGGCCACATCAGGCTGCGGAAATTCTTGCCGAAATCTTGGGTAATCTTTCGTCCAGCCAAATCGAGGGCCTGAATTCCATTTGTCCCCTCCCAAATAGGTGCGATTCGAGCGTCACGATAGAACTGCTCAACGCCATACTCGGTACAATATCCAGCGCCACCCATGACTTGAATGCCAAGGCTGCAGGTTTCACAGCCCAAATCGGTGCCGAGAGCTTTGATAATTGGAGTAAGCAATGCAATGAGTGCAGTTGCATGAGTCTTCGATTCATCATCCCCACGTCTCATTTGGTCGAGCAGTGTGCCTGCCCAAGTTGCGAGAGCCCTACATCCCTCGTTGTTTGCCTTCATCTTCAGTAACATTCGGCGTACATCTGGATGAACAAGAATAGAATCTGCTTTCTCATTGAGGTCTCGAATTCCTTTCAAATCGCGACCTTGGCGACGCTCTACACACCAATCTAGTGCGTTCTGATAAGCTATTTCGCCAAGTCCAATGCCCATCATTCCTGTCGCAAGACGTTCTCGATTCATCATCTCGAACATGATGCGCATGCCTGTGTTCGCCTCGCCAACCAACCAGCCAATACTGTCGTCAAAATTGAGAACACAAGTCGGACTGCCGTGCAATCCCATCTTCTCCTCTATTCCTGAACACGTGACGCCATTCAAATTATCATCACCGGGGAGGAATTTTGGGACGACGAAGAGAGAAATTCCCCGAGAACCTTCGGGGGAACCGGGTAATTTGGCCAGAACCATGTGAATGATATTGTCACTCAAATCATGATCACCGAAGGTGATGAACATCTTCGTTCCAGTGATTTGATGCGAACCATCGTCCTGAGGAAGAGCCTTGGTTCGAATGATTCCGAGATCGGTTCCAGCATGAGGTTCGGTCAAACACATTGTGCCACACCATTCGCCACTGGCAACCTTTTCTGCATATATCTCCTGAAGTTCAGCACTACCGTGCTCAGAAATTAAATCATACACACCCAAATTGAGTGCACCGACTGTAGAGAGTGCCATATTGCTTGAAATTGCAAATTCATCCATAGCATTGCGGAAGAATAGCGGGCAATCCATGCCCCCATGCTCGGCGCGTGCTGCAGCGGCAAACCAACCACCTTCGGTTGTGGTATCCCATGCCTCTTTGAAGCCGGGGGGTGCTTTCACCTTACCATTTTCATAGGTACAACCAACTTTGTCGCCAACGGCATTCGTGGGCAACCAAGCAGTTCGCATAATCTCACCCCATTCTTCCATCATCATGTCAATCATGTCGCGGTCCCAACCTTCGTAATCCAATTGTTCTGCTAACTCGACGACTTCGAATACTTCGTGCAAAAGGAAGGTGTAATCGCGTAGTGGTGCATCGTATCTTACCATTCTATCCTCTCCCTCAATTCCTCAATGGCTTGCCTTTCGCCAACATATGTTCCATGCGATCCAGTGTCGCCACATCTTTTGCAAGCGTTGCGATGGCTGCACGTTCAAGGGCTAGAAGTTCATCTTCCCCAATTTCAACCATCACATCTGCATCATCGCCACCCGTCAGTACTTTCGCTAGTTCGCCAACGACAACTACATCGTGTGGAGTAGCCTTTCCTGACAACGCGAGGTCGTTCAACGCCATCTCAAGTGCGAGACGACCCGATGGTCCTGGAAGATGATAGGTGTGGGGCTCCGGTGGTGTGTAATCCTCTGCAAGTTTCAACACGCGGGCTTTTGCATCGGCCAGCAAACGGTCGCGGTTCATCGAGATCTGATCTGTGGGCCTTAGATATCCTAAATCACGGGCCTGGTCAGCAGATTTTGCCACTTGAGCCATTCCAATGTTCTCAAATGCCCGCATGGGCGCACCCATCGGTCCACCCGATGATATGCCGAATGCCGGAAGACGAGCGAGCATTTCCTTGCAACCACCCCAACCGGGGATGATGCCGACGCCGACTTCAACGAGACCAATGTATGACTCTGAGTGTGCCTGTACGGCGTCACAATGCAAGAGAACCTCGCAGCCACCACCGACACACATCCCAGCAGCAGCAGCAACAACGGGGACCTCGGCGTACTTCAGCGTTTGATACGCATCTTGGCCGAGTTTGATAAATTGGTCAACCTCCTTCCAAGCACCCAGATTTGCCGCGAACAGTGCGAGGCCCAGATTGGCACCCGCACAGAAATGTGATCCATCGTTACCGATTAGGATACCTTTCCACCCTTCGTTCTCGGCAATATCGACAGCTGTCATCAACATCTCCATGCTGTTTGGATCCATTGCATTGAGTTTCGAATGATACTCGACCAACAACACACCATCGCCAGCGTCCCACAGACTTGCTGAGCCATTGCGTTTGATGGCACGACCCTGTCGGCGCTTGAGATCAGCGACTGTGAATGTGGAAGCGGGGCGGGGAACGAGAACATGTGTGCCCTCTGTAGTAATTCGAGTCGGTTCTCCCTCAAGTGTTCCGTGAAAACCACCATTCTCAGAAGCCAATCGGAGAATGTCCGGAACATCCTTATCCAAAGATTCCAATTCAGAGATGAGCCAATCAAGACCAAGTTCATCCATCATCTGGAACGGTCCCTTCTTCCAGTTGTATCCGACTTGCATAGCGCCATCGATAGAAGCGATGTCGGCACTGACAACTGGAACCAGAGAAGCGGCATAAGCGAACGTGTCAAGGAGGACTTCTTTGACGAATCGAGAACCGGCATCATCCTTCTCGATGAGGCGGGCCAATCCTTGCTTACCGATTTTGGCTGATGGAAATCCTGCGCGGCGATTTGCAGTCGCGTATTCACCCGTTTGGAGATTTCGAGCTTCCTTGATACGCTGACCGCCGTCTGTATTCAATCGGTAGAATCCACCTTTCCCTTTACGGCCGGTATATCCACCCTCAATCATCGCCGTGATGACGTCGCCACCACGTCCAGCAATGGTATGCAATGCATCCTCCTTGGGAAGATGTTGCACCATTGATTCGATTACATGAGGGACGAGATCGATTCCGACCAAGTCCATGAGTGCGAACACACCTGTCTTGGGCAAACCGATGGGGCGGCCCAGCATAGCATCGGCTTGTTCAACTGTGAAACCGTGATCGAGTGTTGCTGCAATGGCACGTTGGACGAAGTAGATACCCAAACGATTGCCGATGAAGCCGGGTGTGTCATTACAGAGTGTGACCCGCTTGCCGAGTTTTTCATCCGCAAAGGATGTGAAGCGTTTGAGTGTCTCATCGGAGACTTCTGATGATGTGACAACTTCGAGCAACGGAAGATAACGAGGTGGATTGAAAAAGTGAGTAATCAGGAATCGACTGGATAGACTTGAGGGCATGCCAGCAACGAGTTTAGAACGAGGGAGAGTAGAGGTGTTTGAAGACAGAATCGCGTGTTCGGGCATGTACTCTGCTAACTTCGAATAGACATCACGCTTGATGTCCAGTCGCTCGATGACGACTTCAATTACCCAATCCCTGTCTGTGAGAAGATGTAGACTATCATCCAAATTGGCGGGGGTGATACGTTCAACGTAATCGGGGTGCATCAAAACTTCTGGATTGGCCTTCAACATCTGTTTGATTGCACCTTTAGCGAGTACATCAGGATCTTCAGCACCATCCGGAACAATGTCCATGAGGACGACGTCGCAACCAGCGTTAGCACAATGTGCAGCGATGCCTGCACCCATCAAGCCAGAGCCGATTACAGCAACTCTGTGA
>JAPYUB010000027.1 GCA_029942125.1 Candidatus Thalassarchaeaceae archaeon
GGTGACCAAATTGTAGATGCTGATGGTAATCGACTTGTTCTCAATGCTGATGAAATTCAGCGAACTGGATTTGCAGGATCAAAGGGGTATCTGGTGAAAGCGATTGAGGCGATTGAATAACATCAAATGTGTGCTAAGATCACCACAGTTCGTAAAATTACCGTATTTTTTTAATGCGGAATCCTTGAATGGGAGCCCTCGACCGGCAAACCATGGCGACCATTACACTGCGCGTGTCGGGAGACCGCGCAAAGCACAGCGAGGAACTCGCTGTTGCGGACCTTTCCGCTACGCTAGATACTGCCGAGGGTCTTGCCTGGGTAGACATTCGAAATCCAGCCCAAGAAGAGCGAGATTGGTTAATTTCTCGTGACTATAACGAAATGGCTGTGGAGGACTGCTTCAAGGAACCAGTTCCAAAGGCCTACGTCTATGAAACACACCGATTCGTGGTCGTTCGTCCTCGTGACGCCGATCGGGACATCGATACGGAGTTCCTACGTGTCTTCGTCACAGATGATTTGCTGGTGACTGTACGTCATTCTGCCATGCCAGCAGTGAAGAACTTCGCTCGTCGGTTTGGTTCTCGAAAAATCCAACGCCGAGTCGAATTGGGTGCAGAATACCTTCTGTACGAAATGCTAGACGCCGTCGCGGACGATTGGTATCGAATTCTGGGCGGCTACTCCGAGCGAATCGACGAATTGGAAGACCGAGTATTCGACCCAAATGTCAAGCACCCAGATTTGTTACAAGAATTGCACGAGCTCAAGCAGGACTTGCGTGAGATTTCCAAGTCGGTCACACCACTGCACGATGTGGTCAGCCGCATGATGCGGCCCGATCAAGACTACATCACTGAATCGTGCATGATGTACTGGGAAGACATCTTCGATGTGCTTACCAAACTCAAAAATGACGTTGAGAACTACAACTACGGTGCAGTCAGCACGCGCGATGCGTATCTGTCTCAATCGACCATGCGTCTGGCTGAGACACAAGCGGAAGCGAACGATGTTATTCGAATCCTGACGATTCTGGCCACACTGATGTTCCCCATCACTGCAATTGCTTCGATTTTCGGAATGAACATCGAAGTTTTTGGTGCATCGACTGAGATGTTTGGGTTTACAGAGATCTTGGCCCTAATGGGAATGATGAGTGCGCTGATTCTCGGCTTTTTCTATTATCGAGGATGGCTCTCACGCTAATCTTCGCGCTTGCGTGTTTTTCGAGCTTCAACCTCAGCCAGTTTCGCCAATAAACGACTGCGGATGAACCAAACAGCAATCGTGAGGCCAATGATATTGACCACAATAGCGACCATCAAACCTTGTTCCATTCTAATACCTCAGATTGGTGGGATCAAGTCGATATCCACAGGTCCATCAGCGATACCAATGCAGGTCAGAATAGCACCTTCCTCAATCAGATCTTCATCGATTCCAGGGGGCAGTGGTTCGGGCATCGATACTATGCCGGATTTCAAACGGCACATGCAAGTTCCACAGTTCCCTGACGTACAGTTTCGTGGAATTTCAATGCCAATGGCTTCGGCCAACTCAAGAAGAGGTGTATCGGGATTAGTTTCGGTCACACCGAGCAAAAGGTCGCCACGATAGAAACGGATTGTCGCCATGTTGTCCCCACCCATTACCTCAATTTAATTCATCAGTCTCAATTTGTTTGATTTCTTGTCGAAGCCAATACTGCCCAAGGATGAATCCCAAGGTGAAAGCCGTGGCGTGTCCCAACACCACGTACATGGATGCACCATGGTAGATGTGAGCATTCCAGAATTCGAAACCTGAATAGAATAAGGCGCCCACGATAGGACGTTTAATCTGCGAAAAGAGGACACCAACGACACCGAATAGACCCACTGATCCGCCCATGTAATTCCGATTATGGATTCCATGAGCATACCAATCATCGGTTGGATTGAGATAATCGCCCATGTAGAGATACAATGTCATAATCAGCGCTACCAAAGCCTGCACTGTGAACATCGCAATCATCGCCTTCTTTGTTCCGATTCTGACTTCGGCACTCTGTAGGAAGAGGACAACCACAACCACAACCAACAATATGTGATCCGTACTATTATGAAACCAAATAGATGTAAACAAGCTGACAACGAAGAGGTGGGGGGCTTCGAACAGATTGTAAGGCCACAGGGCAAAATCGCAGATGATCATTTCTGATGATGTCGAACACCCATGTGATCCGAAGCCGAGAAGTGTATACAACAGCGCAATAACCAGTAGATAGCATACTGAGAACCGTCGCAAGTTTAGGGCGTCGCGCCAATGCATTCGGGCCCCCAGTCCATCGTTCCAAGGCCATATCATGGGCCAGATGGGACGATTAATGCTCATTCATCTTCATCCTCCTGTGGCAAGGGTGTATGCTTTCGCAACCACCAGATGGAAGCACATAGAAGTGCCACACAAAGGATTTCGACAATGAAGTACGATTCATCGCCATAATGTCGCTCAACTCCAGCGAAGACCGTATCGAGGATGAACCACTCAAAATGATGGAGATGCAGATGTTCGTACGCATACACATTCATGCATCCATCAGGGAAGCCATCCGTCGCACAAGAGATTCCCCTCAGAAACCAGTGATCCCATAGGTCAAATGATAGTGCAGCCAGAATCCCATATCCATAACGACGATCATTGTTTAAAGCCCAATAAATGACGGCAATTGCACCGGCCAACCAGAACCAGAAAACGAATTGAGAATATATCGAACCTGAAGGACTTCCATCGTGATAGGTGAAAATCGCCAACGTGTCGATTACAGCATGAGAAAAGAAGGCTAAGGCGATTCCGAACCATAGCCAAGACGATTTGTCACGTGAGGCTAGTCTTCCAAGATGGATACAAGCAATCCCCGCGAGCGCATGCGCAGGAATCATCATGACTCAAGCCGAGAAGCGTCATGCCAATAGCATTGGGCATCAGATGTCTTCCCAACGAGTCCAACGGCCAGATTGCTTGTTGAAAGCAAGACCTGCCTTCTTCATCCACTTGTTGAACTTGGTTGCACCAGCACCGGTGGCGATGATGAAATCCTCTCGATCTTCCTGAGCCTGGATGTAACCCTTGACCGCGAGCGTCTGATCAATCCAGTCGTTAATCGACATGAGTCCGACGGAAAGGTTGCTCTCTTCGACCGCAGCGGCAATAGTATCCGCAGAAGCACCTGTGGCGGCGAGATCTGCGGCAATGGTATCCTTGAATGATTCTACCTTGGAACGAGGTGGACGGAGAACTTTTTCACGAGGTTTTAGCTTTGGATTAATCTCTATCCAATCTTTCTTTGAAATAAGACGTGTCTCGACCACAGCGGCCATCGACGAAGAAAATGTGGCCTCACAATCCCAACAAATAAATCCGAAATCGTCGCCAATATTCATGTTAACACTGGAACGAGGATCCATGTCTTCTTTGCATTGAGGACAAGAATGGAAGCACAATCTGGGGACAATCTTTCGACGGAAATCTACGATATCCTGGGGTGTCCCTTCCAGTTCAAGCATTTCGTGATCTCGAGCCGCTTCAAGCCCACGGGTTTCGAGTTGGTCACGAATCTTGGAACGCTGTTCTTCTTTCGATTCGTCATCGAAATTGTTCTCTAATTTTACAATCAACTCGATTGTCTTGCCAAGTCGGTTCATGACCACCTTCTGGCTGCGGAACTGCTCGACCTTGGCCAGTTTTAGTCGCTCGCGCTCTTCCTGAAGTTCGAGTAGAATATCCTTTTGTTGGCGCTTAAATCGCAGCTCCTCAATTTTGTCTACCGGTTTCTTAGCAGGACCTGAAAGTACATTCGAGAGATAGCGCTCTTTGCCTGCGCTGGTCGAACCGGATTGTAGGACCTCGAGGACAGAACGCGCAATCTCAGCCTTGAGCCCATAATTCTGTACAAGTTGGTCTTTGTCGAGTTTCTTGATTTCACCAATTTTGAGCCCGGAATCGGCAAGGGTCATCGCAGTGGTTTCGTCAACGCCTCGACGCATAAGCGCCAGATACGTGTCTTTCTTTGCCATTACATTACCCCGGTGAGTAGTTTGAGTGCATTGCAACCTACTTGAAGTCACGGAATTCAGGCAAGAAGCCCTGCATCAGCGCGCGCCACGCTCTGTCCTGCCGAAAGGGGGGTTCCCTATCAAGTCGTTGTCGTATACGTCCCTTTTAGGATTCAAACGAAGTGATTTGGGCACAGATTATCAACCAATCTTCGGGTTCAAGCATATCCGGACGTTCCTCCATCAATGGATGGGCCTGTAGAGAATAAATCGCCCCTTGCCATCGACTCCGATGCCATCCTGAAATTCGAGATAGGCGGCGTGGGGCTCGCTTCAGTAGATTGCGTAACTTGCGACGGCGGTCGCTAAAGCATTGAGATGTGACCTGTCTATACATTCGACGGTCGACCTTACTGTTCAATGAAATCAAGCGATTAATCGGTTCCAATCGAATGAGGCGAGAGGTGACTCTAGGTTGTGGTGAAAAACAGGATGGGGGGACGCGACGACCGATTTCGATGTCATAATCAAGCCACAAAGAGAGTCCCAGTGGGCCGCGATCAAGAGGTGGGATGGACATCGCCATTCGATCAGCGAACTCATCTTGAACCAAGAGAACTGCGGGAATCGCACGAACTTCACGTTGCATTCGTTCAAGCAACGGACTAGAAATCTGATAAGGAATGTTGGCGACAATCGCATCGATATTTTCCGGCCATTTCACCGTCAACGCATCCCCGGCGAATAGGGTCAATTGCTTTGACTCGATTTCTTCGTCGAAGTGACGTTGCATATGTTCCAACGATCCTTCATCGATTTCAATCGCGCTCACGCGCGCACCCGCGAGAAGAAGATGGTGGGTGAGAGAACCGGGGCCGCAGCCAATCTCCAAAATGTGCTGGTTAGAAATGTCTCCAGCTAATTCAATCGCAGCATTTAGCACCGAAGTATCGACTAGGTAGTGTTGGCCCAATTCGTGAACAACCGGGTAGCGGTCACGTAGTAAATCAACCAAAAAGCGCGCATCGCGCTCCATTGCAATTCCTCACGCACGAATTAGCAAATCGAGAAGATTTGGTGTCATGTGTGGATCTGCAATTTCCTGACACAAACGATTTGCAAGGAGATTGGCGGCATCGATCTGACATACTTCGTCCAAGGAAGCGATGGTTTCCCATCCAGTACGACCGCGGGCTTCGACCATAGAAATCGCCTTTGATTTCCCAATGCCATCCAATAGTTGGAATGCATGCATTTTGAGAGTCAAATTGCCGGCTCGATTGTAAAACGAGAGGCAAACTTCGGGGTGGTCGGAAAGAATGCCCTTTACAACCTCTTGTAGTTCAGATTGCGCCATGATAGAAAGATCACGATGACGAGTCATGCCGAGAACGTTGACATTTTCAAGTTCAAGCACAGTGCCTGGCGAATGTGTAGTGCTACCAACCGACGAGCGAATTCGAATCAGATAGAGACCCTTCTCAGATATACCTTGAATCATGCCACTGGGTTGGTGATCGAGGACGCGCCCATGGGTCTCCCCATCCAATGGTCCGGGTTCGGCAGCGGGGGCTGCTGGGCCTCTAGGTTGCATGGGAATCAGTTCTCCGAAGTAGGTCGTGCTTCAATAATAGAACGGTCAAAGTGGACCGGAACAGGTTGTATCACAGAATTTGCTTGCGAACTATATCGACGATGTGCTCAATTTCGCCACCATCCATGGGTACGCGCTTGCTCGCGAGAATCGAACGTACCTCTTCAACGGACATTGGCATCATCTCTGCAATCTTTGCACAGATATCTGAATGGGGTTCCAACTTGTCAATTTCCATCAAACTATTGTACAATACTTTGTACACTTTAGTATCGGTTTTGTGGCCGTTGCGCTGATCACTTGCAGCCCACTCAGCGTGCTGGAGGGCCAACTTCTGCTCGTAAGACAAAAAGCCACGGCGGTTTTGGGCATCAAGCAAGGCGTCACGGACGCTTGCATAGTCAGTATATTCACGCTCAGTCATATTTCTCACTCCAATGGTCGAAGGTGTTCGGGACGGGCAATTACGGTTTTCTGCATATTGCCATCCTTGACAGCCACAACGTATGCCTTGCCCTGTTGCTCCTGAATGAAGCCAGTACGGCCTTGGAAGCGACGGTGTGGCATTCCTCGTTGCTGACCACCATCAAGAACGATTGCAACGCGGTCACCAATTTCATAGGTGTGCATGATTCGGCGGATGTTCAATCGGCCTCGCTGTGCCTTGGAACGCTTGAGAATATTTCGTGTACCTTGTCGGGTTCCCTTACTTCGGCGCATACGAGTGACTCCCTTTCCCCCTTAAGGGGGAATCGGGCGACCTGCCGCCCCTAATTAAGCGCACCGCCGTAAAGCAAACATGTATCAGTCCGCATGGATGTCCTTCACATCCAACAAAATGACCTCACAATCGGCCTCCAGAAGAGCTGCTACGGATGGATTTGTACGGCCTTCGTCGCTGTGAATCAATTCCTTAACGTACGTTCCAGACTCACATCGAACATCAAATTGAATCTCATCATCTGTGATGAGGATATTCTCGATTGACACAACTTTCCGATTTCTAATCTTGTCCGCCCGACGGTGGGCAACACGCTGAGGTGTCTGCTGTTCAAGCACTTGACCTGAGAGCGATTGTATTCGGGTCGTGACTTCCTCATCAGTGAGCCCATGGTCACCAGTGAAGCGAATTGTGTAGGATTTCTCTGCCTTGGTTTCTTTGATTCTAGATACTTCAGCGCGATTCGATAAACGCAGTCCGTGGATCTCAATCTGATTCTTAGCTGCTTTGTTGATATCTTTCATCAATTTCTCTAAATCAAGCGTTCGACGAAGTGGAGATTTGAGTTCAGCAACAAATGGCCGGCCATCGCCAAGACAGCGGACATCGATATCCTCACGCCCCATGCCATGGAATGAATC
This sequence comes from Candidatus Thalassarchaeaceae archaeon, assembly GCA_029942125.1. Classification (GTDB taxonomy): domain Archaea; phylum Thermoplasmatota; class Poseidoniia; order Poseidoniales; family Thalassarchaeaceae; genus MGIIb-P. Next base: position 6,996 of record JAPYUB010000027.1, read on the forward strand.
AGATATTGCACCAGATGATTCAATCATAGGTTCACATACCAAACTTTGGATACTGCATGGATACTGTTGTCCTGTTCCATTACACGATTCACAGCCGCCGTCCCTACCTCGACAGGATCGGCAAGGCCAACGCGTTTGAGGTATGCCGCGCTCTAATTTTCGATAACGACCATACAGGAAAAGAGCACGGACGTCAGCATTCACTCCAAGGGTCAGCGTGTCAAACAAGAGCATGACTTCAGGGCGCTCCTTTACCCAGACAATTCCAGGTAACCGCTCCGTGACTGCGGACTGAACTGCATCTGATAGAGTCGTCTTCAGAGGGCGGCTGCCAGTTCCTGCGAGTGTTGAACGTAAAACCTCCTCGGCTGCGACATGGTCCTTGGAAAAATGAATACCCAATTGCACTTTGGAAAACTCGACACCATCCACCGCCGTTACTATTCGACCGGCAATCAAATCTAGTTCAAGGAACAAATCTTCACAGAACGGACAGCAATCGATTCCCACATCGGGCTTCAAATCAGAATCTCGCTCAAGTGCCTGTTTGCGAACGCGTTCACCAACGAGTTGTAGAGGATCTCCAGCAATTCTAACTCCAGCAACACGACCTAAGCAATGGTTACAGGTTCCGATGCGAATGGCATGTTCGATACCTGATGGTGCAGGACAGCGCGGAATATCACGATTGGTCGATTCGTTATCACCGAATTCATCAAATTCGTCATCGAATTCCTCTTCTTCAATCTCAGTCGCCGGAACCATATCTGCCCATGGATCATACGACGACGAATAGCCTGTATCGGCATACTTCGTCCAATCATCATCCTCTTCGGAATCGGGGTCCATATCATCCACCTTCGCGGCGCGAGGAAGCGGGACAACCCACCTCTTCGCTGATTCAAACGACCGAGGGGTCAGTTATGACACTTCGCACATCAAATTGAATCTGGATTTGGGGACCCAGTGGCGATAGCATGAAGGCGATCGGTACTCCAAATACCAGAATTACAGCCTGAAGAAAAAGTGAAACGAATGCCGTATCCACCGACATTTTCAGCCTTGGGTTTCTCGTTTCGTAAACGGCTTACTTCGTCTCGCAATGCCTCGCTTCTCAACTCAACTTCACGTCGTGGTTTGCAATTTGCACAAGGGCACCAAAATCGTAATTCAACATAAGTTACAGTATGTTCAGTTCCATCCTTCCAGCGCAGAATCATATCAATATCTCTGCGCTCGAGTTGACGTAATTTCGAAACCTCAGTCATCTGCGACACCTCCTCTGATACCCAGTCTTTGCTCAGCCTCGATTTGTAATTGTCGGATTCCACCTGCGCGCTGCGATTCACGACGAACATCGCCCCAAGCAATCATTCCGAGAACACTGCTGGCAATGACCATCGATGCGATGAAACTCAATGCAATCATCAATGCGCAGAACAGGCCGAATAGAGAAAAGAAGCCCATTGGCGAGAATGAGATGATGGCAAAACCTGTCACATCAGATACAGCCGAACCGACCAAGGCAAGACCAGATGCGCCACCCATGGCGACCAGAGATGAATGGACGGAACGTCCCTTGTCGCGTTCCTCTCGATAGCGTTCAACGACGTGAATGACGTAATCAATACCAACACCGAGACTCATCGCCGCAATCGCAACAGTGATCATGTTGAGACCATAGCCTGCGGCTGCAATCATTCCATACAGCCAAACGACGACGATTAGAATCGGGAAGGTGGTTATGAGGGCAAGAGTGAGAGCACGCTCTCCCCATAAGAAATTCAGCAAAAAAATGACGAGACCACAAATTCCGCCTACGGTGCCGCCATAGACTTGAGCCATCACGGCACCGATTGCAAAGCCAGCAAGCAAACCCCATGAAGCTAGGAGTGCCACTTCTTCCTTGCCTCTGCGCAATGCCGCAGTCGATTGATTGACGTCTGGCCTGAAACCCCACCATAGAGTTATGAGGCAGAGATATACACCCAAGATAAGCGAACCCTGAAGCTCATTTTGCATACTTGATGCAGCGACATATCGGGTGACTGGAGAACCGGTTGGAATGGCCCACGTTACAGGATACTCTTCAGAAGATGAAGTGAGGCTGCTACGAATATCCATGGTGGTATCAGATAGATTTGCGAATGGTGCCATGTCTCGTTCTAGTTCATCGAGTGCCAGTGCAGTAATTGTGAACTGCTCGGGCTTGATGAGTCCCCACCGCATGGTCATTCGAACGTATTCTGGATTGGATTCATCTGTACAGAGATGCGTCGCGTTCAGATTCAGTTCACACTCGGGTGAGACGTACAATTGTGGAATGCTTGGTGGAATCTCAGGGATGTTCCCCACTGCGGGAATGCCATACACTGTCAGATATCCATAGAGAAATTGTAGACAACCACGAGATTGGGTGTCAGGCACGCCATTGATTGTCTCGCAGTTGACTCCATTTCCAGATAGAGATGCATTCCACCCTGCCTTTGCGAAGGGCTCAGAATCTACAGCCAGACTAACCTTTGTCCAATTCACCAATTCGTCGATAGCATGCATCTCGATTTGGCCGGTCGGCAGAGTTGTGAAACGCCCTGGGTCTTCTGGACTGGCGGTATTCATGTTGGTGCGCAGTTCACCGATGGCTGCGAATACCTTCGGATCTAAAATATCGCCTTCAATCAAGATCATACCTGGTTCGCCCTCAGAACTGAATCGTTCATTTATGAGAAGAACGGACTGAGCAACATCAGATTCTTCATCTAGGAAATCATCGACGTTGAAATCGCCCTCTAAAGACAACATCATCGGAATGGCGATGGCGGTGAGAATGAGTGTGATGATGATGATACCCGGGGCTGCCCAAGCAGAGCCGCCCGATATTCGAGACAACCAATGCTTGGGAACCAGATACAGACGGTTTCCTGAGTCTTCTTCGAGACGTCCACGATTCTGCATCCAGAGGTCGATATCGTAACGAATCAATGGAGCCCATAGACCAGTTAGAACAAACGCAGAGGCAACACCCAGTGCTGCTTCAAGTCCGAAAGAACGTAGCGCAGGAATGCTAGATGTGAAATTAGCGGAGAAGGCCGCGATAGTGGTCAATGAGGTCAGCATTATTGCACGACCAACACGAGAAAGACTGGTGTGGACCGCTTCATCCGTGGTCTTTCCTTTGCTGCGCTCCTCCTTGTACCTGTGAAGAGCGTGTAAACTATCATCAATTCCGAGTGCTAAAATCAGAATTGGCAGTAAATTGCTGAACTGACTGCGACTAATGATTTTGATGTCAAATGTGCTACCAGCAATCATTCCCCAACCGATAAGACCCTGCATCCAAAGTAAACTGAAACCAAGCGTCATCGCCACAATGGCGACATCAGAAATCCGACGAAGGCTGCCCCAGAGCAAAATCAAGATGCACACGAACATCGTTGCTAGAAGGGTGACAGATTGTTGCAATTCACGATTGACTTCAATGTTAATTCCGGTCGGTGGGGCTACGATTGACACAGACAGTTGGTCTGACACTCTGATCTTCTGTTCAAGACTGATTAGAGCCCAATCTGCAGAACAAGGACCATCTCCTGATTCTTGACTTTGCAAACACTCTTCTTGAGTCAGATTGGGTGGAGTAGTATACAATTTCAAGCCGTGCCAAGTCATCGAATTGTCTTCAGAACGGGCGTCAGTCCAAACAAAGGTATAACCCGTATTGGACATATCCACCTTGTCCAATTGAATCAGAATCCAAGTGGCTGAAGCAGACCATCTGCCGGGCATCCAAACCGCATTCTGGAAAGTGCCATCCTCTCCAACCTGGCCACCCACTGGGCCGATTACAGGACTATCTGGGTCGGGAAGAAAAGCACGGTCGGTCGTCGTCCAACGCATGAAAAGACCGGGTTTAGCTAGAATCATTCGATTCGCGGCAAGATCAATGTGAGCCTGCGTTAAGTTCTCATCATCAAATCGCAGACACTCTAACACCCCACAGTCAGTCCAATTCGTCAGTGGAGGCACAACATTACCGAAGGCACCGAATGCCGAACGTGTCAACAAAGAACGATTAGCCATGAATGATTCAAATTGCTCATACAAGGAAAGGGTGCCATTGGAACTCTCCCCTGTTACTTCGCTGACAATTGGTCTATAATACGCTGATAATGGGTCGTTTCGTACAATCATAATCTTCTCTTCAAGTTCTTGCAAAAAAGTCAGATTGAATACACCACCTTCTGGGATTCCTTCACCCGACAATCCTTTCCCGTCACCTTGGAATGGTGCAATCTCTTGGGGTGTTGGCAATGCCAATCTGTCTGGATTTCCATCGTCATCTACATGTGGTGCTTGATTGCCATTATTGACAAAAGAGGGGTCGCGAATCGATACCACGAAGCCGAGCGTCATCTCCTTGGAAGAAAATTCCTCATCAATGACTTTCTCAGCATCCATTTCTGGGCTGTCCATATCATAAGATTCGACGTCGATTGGGGTCAAAGTTTGCTGTAGACCTGGAACCATGATGAGCGAAAATAAAATGATGCCCACGTGGAATTTCAAGCGATTGCGGATGGCAAAATTTGCAACGCCAGAGAAGTCCCTCATGTTATCCGCCGGCCGTAGGCCGGAGAGTTGAGTATAAGGGCGTGTCCATCACATGCCTGCGTCTCGGAGAGCCTCTAGAGCATCACGCTGAGATGGGGTCAAAGATTCAGGTTCATCGAGTGTAAATTCGATGTCTAGATCCGCCCTTGCAAAGCCCATTTTTGGCAATCGTTTACGATCGCCTATTCGCGTCGCAGGAGCCACTTTGACGGAAACAGTTTTTCCAACTGGAGTCGAAACTAGAACCTCGCCACCAAGCATCAGAGTCGAGTACGAAACAGCGACCTCTTGGATGAGATGTTCACCCTCCCATCGGCGGCCCTCTTCAGCATCGATTCGAAGTGTGACCGTCAAATCTCCTGGGTCACCGGTGGGATGTTCATTACCCATCTTTGGCAACTTCAATTGTTGTCCATGTTTGGCCCCTTTTGGAACATTGAGAGTAAGACGTGTTTTCTTTCGGCGAACTCCTAGATTTGTACAATGAACACAGCCTCTGGCTTTACACTCAGAACATCGCACCAATCGGTTGTGTGTGAATTGAACTTTTCCGCCCTCCAATGCGCGTTCGATATCGATGTCCAGCGGGGCTGAGATATCGGCACCTTTTGCAGTCTGAGGTGGGGCTGTTCGAGATTGTCCAGCAAAGGGTGAAGGCTGGGGACGAGCAGCGCCACCCACGAACTGTCGAAAGAGATCGTCGATACCCATGCCACCCATGCCACTGGGTGTTCCTCCCATGCCACCGAATACCTGTTTCATCTGTTGCTCCTCGTCATATTGGCGCCGTTTTTCGGGAGTCTCTACCTTCTCCCAAGCGCTCTGCACAGCCTTGAAACGCTCTTCGGCAGCAGAATCGTCAGGATTACGATCAGGATGATACTGGCGGGCCAACTTTCGGAAGGCTCGTTTAATCTCTGCATGAGGGGCATCTTTGGAGACCCCAAGTGTGCGATAGGGGTCCGACATCGGCCGTCCATCGAAGGGACTGATTTCAAGTTGAGGCAAGAACCCTGATGGAGGGCCGCCTTCCTCCACCCTTCATGGCGGACGAGACTACGGGCCTTGTTCGGTATACTGATTGTTGGCTCATCGATGTCGATGGTCGCCCACATCAAGGTGATTTCATCCTTCGACCGGATGGAGATTGGCTGCGAAGTATGGGCGACGAAGATGTTGAATTCCAAATCGGTGGTGGAGGCAGGTTGCTAACTCGAGCATTCCAGAATTGGCACACACATTTGGCTATGATTCTCAACCGCTCGATGGGGGAAGGTTTGCCATTGATGCGCTGGTTGGAAGAGAGTATCTTCCCCACTGAAAAGGGATTAACACCTGAATTTGTGGAAATCGGCACCAAAGCCGCAGCGGCCGAATTGATCGCCACTGGAACCTCATTTGCCTGTGATATGTACTACCATCCGGAGGTGGTCGGTGAAGTTCTGGCAAAAAGTGGACTCCGCGGACTCGTATGTGGACCAATTACGGACGGATTGACGCCCAATTTTGAGGCTGGCTCCGGTGACGCGCTAAGACACGTCGAAGAATTGATTCGAAGTAATTCCTCAGCACCCGAAAGAATCGCATATGGCATCGCAACCCATTCGGTATACTCCTGTACTGAAGAATTGCTGAAAAAAGCTGCAGATGTGGCCAATGCAACTGGATGTGCCCTAAGTATTCACACCTCTGAAACACGTCAAGAGGTCGCTGATTGTCATGCTGCGCATGGGATGTACCCCATCGAATATCTCGAAAGTATCGGATACTTCCAAGAAGCGACTATTTGTGCACATTGTGGCTGGGTAACCAAACGTGAGATGCGAATTCTTGCGAAGCATCAAGTTCACGCTGTTCACTGTCCCGTAAGCAATCAGAAATTGGCTACTGGAGGGACCATGTCCTATCCGGCAATGATGGAAGCTGGCGTCGATGTTCGATTGGGAACAGATGGCGCGGCCAGTAACAATGCTCTCGATATGCGAGCTGAGATGAAAGCGGCCAGTCTGATTCAACGTCACGACCATTGGGATGCAACCTTGCTGGATCCTGTTCAAACGTACGAGTTGGGGGTTAGAGATTCGAAGGATTGGGTCGCTTGGGACCTCAACGATGTTCGCATGCGCCCGATTGGACGCGATGGCCGAAGATTGCTGGCGAATCTAATCTACAGTAGTGGGAATTGTCTCGATCTATGGGTCGATGGTCGGCCGTTGCGCCGTGATGGAAAAACCCTGACAATAGACGAAAGCACAGTATTCGATGAACTCGAAGAGGCAGTTCAAACGTACTATCAGCACGTGTAGGTGATTCAATGAAGGGTACGGCAATGGGTCTGGCTGCCCTTTTGCTTCTCACAGGTCTATCAGGATGCTTCGGTGATGAAATGAAGGAAGATTCGCCGTTGGAAGAGATTCGGCTGAATCACCTGCGAATGAAAGGTTCGCACAATTCGTATCACGTCAAAACACCGGGCGTTTCCACACTCGATCCGGGGAACAACTACTCCCATGCAGATCTCGACGTGCAAGCGAATCGATTGGGAGTCAGACAGTTTGAGTTGGATGTTCATTACATCCCAGGCATGGGATTACGCGTTTACCATACGACATTGGATCCCTCGACCAATTGCGACGGATTCGCGGGTTGCATGAGCGTGTTGCTCAATTGGTCGACTGAAAATCCACAACATGCTCCTCTGTGGCTCTTCATCGAGCCGAAGAATTTGCCGGCGGTCGTCCAAGAATTGAACATCTTAGAGATGATTCAGGCTGAGATTGCAGCGACATGGCCTGCTGACAAAACGATAACACCGGCAGATGTACAAGAAGATGCAGAGGACCTTCGCACGGCAATCACCAGCAACGGATGGCCAACGTTAGAGGAAAGTCGCGGAAAGACGCTCTTCGTCCTCTTGGACAAGACCGAAATCCGTGATCTCTATGTTGAGAGGTATCCCACGCTGGAAAACCAAACCATGTTCGCAATCGTCGAAGAAAATCATTCTCTGGCAAGCGTCATCTCATTTGTCAACCCAGATACGCATGGTGACAGGCTGCGGGATGCTTCTGCTATGGGTTTCATGGTACGTACGCGACCGGATGAAGCCACCATCGAAGCCCAAGATGTGAACTATTCTAGATTGGAACTTGCATTGGAAACTGGAGCTAATTTCATAACCACAGATTTCCCCGGTAACGATTTGGAAGCCAATTTCGCAATATGGCTGCCTGAAGGGCCTGTGATGTGCAATCCCCAAACCTCCCCCGAACATTGTGCAACGCGCGACATCGAACCGTGGGGGAACTATACGCCAATCTCAATTGGCTAAGGGATGCCTTCATGGACGAGTTCTTCTCAGGCAGGGTTGAGTGAGATGTCTGAAGATGTGTCGGTTGACGATGACGCGTTGAATGGTTGGGGTGGATTGCTCGATGCCATCAATCCAGTCAAAGTCAAATTGAATGTTCTACTACTCGCAATTCCCATCACCCTCTATGCTGCGTACGTAGAGCATAATCCAGAGATGACGTTCATTGCTTCAATGGTCGCCATAATGCCCCTTGCTTTCCTCATGGGCCAAGCCACAGAGCAGATTGCACTGCGAACCACAGAATCGATTGGGGGGTTACTCAATGCAACATTCGGCAATGCCGCTGAGATGATTATCGCAGGAATGGCAATCTTCGCCGCTGCTGAGGCTTACAAAAACAACGATACCGACGCGGGCGAGTATATGGTACAGGTTGTCCAAGCCTCATTGATTGGGTCGATTATTGGAAACCTGTTGCTAGTACTGGGGTTGGCATTCGTATGGGGGGGGATTCATCACAAAGTACAGTCATTCTCAACCGCTGCTGTGGGCGCAAATGGTTCTCTTCTTCTGCTCGCTGTGATTACCCTCACATTGCCTACTGCCTACGGGTTCTTGCCCGAAGATGAGCAAACGGTTGATGGCGTGATGAATCTGTCACACGCGGCTGCAATCATTCTGATTGCGCTGTATGGATTGTTTCTTCTTTTTCAACTCAGAACGCATCAAGAATTGTTCGCGACCGATGGCACCCATGAGAACGAAGCAGCCAAGATGTCGCAAAGAGAAGCAATCATCCTTCTATTAGGAGCCACAATCTTACTCGGATGGATGGCGGAAATTCTCGTTCACTCGATTGCAGATGGTGCAGAATCACTCAATCTAAGTCCACTATTCATCGGTGTCATCTTGCTACCATTCTTCGGTAACGCCGCTGAACACTTCACAGCCGTGGCCGTTGCCAAGAGAGACAAAATGGACCTTTCATTTGCAATTGCAGTTGGATCATCGACACAGATTGCGGTCTTCGTTGCTCCCCTAATGATTCTCCTAGCATGGTTAACAGGAGTTCCTCTATCCTTTGAATTCGGTCTCTTCGAAACGATTGCTGTGTTCTTGTCTGTGTTGATTACCAACGCAATCGCATCAGATGGCAAAAGTAACTGGCTCGAGGGAGCGATGCTGCTTGGAACCTATGCAATCATGGCGGCTGCATTCTTCTTACATGCGTGATGATTTCCATGAAGCGCGTACTCTTACTCATCGCAAGTGGTTTTTGTGCACTACTCATGATTGGTGGAATGATTGGCTACACCTTCGAGGATTCGATTGACGGCGTGCCCGTTCCAATGACGGGTACTGCGGTAGGATTTGCTGATGAACCATTGACAGAGAGTGCCATTCCATCGGCACTGATTAGTCCAGAATTGACGATTACCTGGAAGGAGGATGTCTGGGTAGGATTGGTTACAGCGGAAGAATACAATCGGTGTGCGCCGAGTGATGGTATCTCGACCACGTGTGGGCCTTCATCAACGAACTTCGCAGCTGGTGGACCAAGTACGAAAGATACGAAGACATTCACCTACGACATTGGTGGTGATGTATACTACCCCGTTGATGGGCAATCTTTCGGTGGTACCGAATCTAGCGTCGATGTTGATTACAGTATCAAAGTCACACTGGCATGGCCCGTCATCATATTATTCGGTGCACTGGGAACAGGACTGCAGGTTCTCGCCTACCGAATGCGTTAGAGTTCAGTGGTGAGTTGATGACTGGGATTCGGATTGCAGTCACAGGAACACCTGGGACTGGAAAAACCACTTTCTGTTCTGCTTCAAATCAGCGGACAACAACCGTAGAAGAGATTGCTGCAGAACACGGTTGTCTGGGTGAAGTCGAGGATGATGGAGCGGCCCCAATTGATGTTGAGATATTGGCGAATACTGTCATCTGGCCAGAGGGAGAAACTCTCCTCATAGATGGACACCTATCACACCTACTTCCCGTCGATGCAATCATTCTCATTCGATGCCACCCCTCTGTCTTGATGCAACGATTGGCGCGAAGAGACTATTCCGAATCAAAGATTGAAGAGAATGTCGAGTGTGAATTGATTGGGGTCATCTCAGCAGAATGCCTTGAAAAACCCTGTCTTGAAATGGATTCGGCAATCGGAATTGAGGCTATGATTGCAAATGCAGAGCGTTGGATAACAGATGGGTTCAAACCCTTACGGCCAAACGAAGGGATTGACTGGATTGGACAAATTCACGGAGATGATTGAATGGCATTCGAGAAGGCGAGAGATGGGCACACAC
>JAPYUB010000028.1:0-3925 GCA_029942125.1 Candidatus Thalassarchaeaceae archaeon
CGCTTCATTTCAAGAAGGGAAGACAAGGAAGGGCGGTCCCAACCTTTCCAAAATTTATAGCAGATTGGAATCAATACGAAAGCCACGAAGGCCGAGATTAGAATCCACTCTTTGATGGTCGGCACGACTCTGCCAATCGCTTCTCGTTCTCAAGCATCGCGGTCGGCGTCTTGGCCCGTCCATTGGGCCAATGTTCGTGCGATGTGTGATGGAACATCACTCGCAGATAGACCTGGACCGTATTCTAACGCCGCTGAGGCTCCTGCAGTCCGAAGCAGAGCGCAACCGAGGCGAGAAGCCGCCCATGGACTCATTCCCTGTGCAATCAAACCGGCAATACAACCACTGAGCAAATCACCTGTTCCACCCACAGACATGCGAGCATGACCGCCGATTGCAAAGCAATGACGGCCGCCGGGTGCCCACAATGCATCCTCAACACCGGTACGTACGATAACACATGATTCGTCTTCGACAACGCGGGAAATTCCATCACGGCGGGCGCGAATTTGGAGAATTTCTGCTGGATCGGATGCACCCAACCAATGGGCCATCTCATCGGCGTGAGGTGTAACCACACCCACCATGCCAACCGGCCAAGCGTGAGATGGAAGAGCACGAATGGCATCGGCATCGATAATCAATGGGATGTTGGCTTCAACGAGTTTGTCGATGAGTTCACAGACGGCGTCGATGGAAGGACCTTCTCGACCCAGTCCGGGGCCAATCAGAACAGCCTGACAACCGCGACCGTTGAGAACGCGATCTAGTATTGGGCCGACAGAGAGAGAGGTCAGGTGAGTTGTATCCTGAAGAGACTCAGGAATCAGAGACAATGGCCATTCTACTCGCTCCACGGCATCTGAAGGCATGGCGAGATGGATGAGGTCGCAACCGCTTCGCTCAGCAGCCAATCCGGCCAAGATTGGAGCCCCATGATAGGGCCCGCCGCCCACAATCAGCAGGCGGCCTCTGTCGCCTTTTCGTGCATCAGCGCGAATCGGAGGGTGCCTTCGAGCGTCACCAGGACCACAATCTTCGACACGAGCTGACCAAGGCAGATTTGCAGTGTGAATCTCGCCTACATCGGGATGAATTTGCCCATCCTCATTTCGTAAAGCCCATTTCTCTGCATGATAAGTGACTGTAGCAGTCGCTGTAATGACATCCGGTCCACCAAGGCCCGTGGGCATATCACAGGCCAATACTGGTGAATCCCGACCTCTACTTTCCGTTAACCAATTGCGGACACTGGCAACATCTCCACGCAAGCGGACGCCCGCTTGACCGGGCCCCGCACCGACCAAGCAATCGATGACCAAAGCCGGATGACCAGTGCCGATTGTCGACTTAACCTCTGGCCATATAGAGAGGGGAATTTCTTCCGCACTGCAGCGTTCACGGTATCCTTGTGCGGCTGTACTGCGTTGAATCAGATGTGTGGCCAACAAGCGTACGTCAACACCCTCCTCGGCCAATCCGATGGCGGCTGCGAAGCCATCACCACCATTGTTTCCTGGGCCACAAAGAATCCAAACTGGACCGCGATGCTTGCCGAATCTATCGAGCATTCGAATCGCTTGGGCAGCCAAGCCTTGACCGGCGGCTTCCATCAGATTTGAGATATCGATACCGAAGGCGGCTGCGTTGTCGTCAAAGACGCCAACCTCTGTCCAGTGCATACACCAGCGAGCCGGTTCACGGCCACGATCCTCAGCCTCCACGAAGGGTCTAGGATAGTTCCGCGTCCATCAGGTCTTCGGCAGATGCGTGGTGTTCCCAGCCTTCAAACACGTCGCCAACAACCCCGATGAGATCATCGTCGCCACCTGGCAACATCGAGATGTCAGCACCGGCACCAGCACCCTCGGGTACATTTCGATACAACGGACGCGCCACCAAAATGTGATTGAATCCAATGAATATGCCACCAACAACACCCCAGAAGAGTAGGATGATTGTCAAACCATGTGGATTGCTTGGATTCCAAACGTCGGGTGTATTGGCAATCATGTCGCCGAAGTAAGAGACGAGTAAGACTGTGAAGAGTACAGGGAATGCAATGAACATGATGAAATCCCACCAGCGACCGATCCAAACATCGTTGTCTCCAGTATTGATGAATTCATCACGGAATGCTGGGACTCCATGTCGGATGTAACCCATGAGGCCTTCTCCGGCCTCCCCCGTAGCTACTTTCTCGCGCCAAATCTTGAATCCGAATTGCCAAATCGTGTAAGCAATGAATAAACCGCTGAACATCAAACCGTAGCCCCAAATGTGATCCTGAACCTCCAAGAATTCAGGGAAGGCTACGCCATCACTATCGAGACGAATCCACAGGAATGTCGAAGGTAAACCAAATACAAAGATTGCACAGCCGGTGATGGCTACCGCCGTGTTGCGTTCAAAGCCGTGATCTACGAAGTTACGAACGCACAGTTCGACCGTTGAAATCATGCTCGTGAGAGCGGCGAATGTCAAGGCCAAGAAGAAAGCCCACATCATGACCCACTGCGTGATTGAACCACCGGGTGCTTGGGCAAACACTTCGGGAAGTGCGAGGAAGGTGATAGCGCTTGAACCGCCGGTAACGGTGGCCAATGGGTCATCCTGTACAGCGAAAATTGCACTGAGAACGGTGAGACCAGCAATGATTGAGATGCTGTTGTTTGCCAAACCCATCGTGAATGCGTTGAGGGTGGTGTCTTCGTCCTTCTTCATGTAAACAGCATAGGTAATGGCCATACCCATTCCCGCTGAACAAGACCATGCGGATTGTGACAATCCATTGATCCAAGTCTCAGGTTGCATCAGAATGTCCATATCAACACTGAACATGAATAGGGCGCCATCCAAAGTACCATCTGACAAATCCATCCAGAGTGCGAGGAATAGTGCGAGGAAAAGTAGCGCAAACAAACTGAGCATCATGAATGTATTAGCTTTCTCAATCATCTTTGCACCACCCCAAATTGCGATAAGGGTGATGATGATGACCAGCGTTTGGAATACAATGACCCATTCAGTTGAGTTTAGAAAATTGTTCCAGACCTCCACCGAATCTATTCCAGTCGATAATTCACCTCTAAATCCGAGTTGGAAGTAATTCATGCACCAACCAGCGACAACAGCATAGTAGAAACCAATCGCAGTTGAAATCCAAGCGGTCCACAATCCCATCCAAGCGAGTTTCTTTCCACCAAAAATTCGGAAAGTACCCACAGTGCCTGTACGACTGCGCTTGCCAAGAGCGAATTCAGCAATCACAAGGGGGATGGACCAGACGAACAAGAAGAAAAGCCACGGAATCAGGAATGTACCTCCACCGTTGGCACCGACCATACGAGGAAATCGCCAGATGTTACCCGTTCCAATGGCTGCGCCAATGGTTGCAAAAATCAACCCCCAACGTGAGGAGAACTCGTCACTTTGCCCCATCATCCGCACCTCAGTCTAGAGCGCCGACAATAGAGCGTTCTTCTGCTTCTGATTCGTTCATCTTCTTGATGGCTAAACCAAGGCTGCCCCAAACGGTTCCTGCCACGATACAGAATAGTAAGAATGCAAGAACTCCGTTGCCATATGGAGCGCGATAAGCGACATTTATCTCTTCATAAATTCCGGGAGCGGGGTATGAGAATGGGAATGTGCCAGATCTCGTGCCTAGCATAGATTTGTAGTGTAATTTACCACTGAAATCCTCTGGAATAGGGAGATTCGAGACGAGGAGGTTACCAGTTTCGTTATTGGTCAGGGTACAATTTTCTCCAGTTTCTTGGAAGCCAGTCATCCTCCAATCTTCTTCAATCCATTCCTTGGGCCCGAAATCACTCTGCTGACGAGTCGGTTGGACCGTTCGCCACATCACATGACTGTAATTGTGATCATTTGTGTAAGGGAATGCTGGATCAAGACACATGGT
>JAPYUB010000028.1:4025-17233 GCA_029942125.1 Candidatus Thalassarchaeaceae archaeon
ATATCATCTGGGTGTTGATGAAATGCAGTACCAATTTCAATCGTGTAACAGTATGAGTCGTGAACCCCATAATGCCAATCGCAATAATCACCGGTAGTTGGATACAGGTCACTGCTCTGCATATTTTCGTATGTGGTCATATCAGCCATCATGTTACCATGATAAATGAGTTCGTCATGATCTGGAGTTTCACAATTGTTGCAATGTCCCCATGGATAGAGAACCAATTCCGAGTATGAGTGCCATGTGAGGGTGGCCTTGTAATCGGAGGCGCCATCACCGTCGTCGTCGTTCATCTCGGTGAGATCCTGAATGAAGCGAGTCTCAGGCTCTGAATTTCCACCCCACCAATCCTCGTCGACTTGGCCATCTGCATCGTCGTCCTTACCATCGACGTGATCTTCGTTAATCTGGCCGTCACCATCATTGTCAGTATCATCGACTGGACCATTGTAAACGTCATTGTTCGGTCCAGAAGCGTAGCACATTCCGGGGAACAGTGGCCCAGTGGCACCCAAAGGTGCCCCCCATTCAAATTGGTAATTGCGATTAAGGTCAACACCATCACAGCCCTCGTCAACTTCCTCATCGACATCGGGTATTGGAGTCACACCAGTGACGGTGTTGTCACGAAGGTTCTTGCGCCATCCGCCACCGGGATTTGTCTCCCATGCATTGGGTCCGCTGAACACTTCTCGATCGTAGCGATTACCATCGACATTGAGCATAGGAATGAGATAGATTTCGCGTGTATTTACCAAGTCAGTAATTTGCTGCTCAGGGAAATCTTCGTCGACACCTAGATCGCCTGGCCCACAAGCTTCACCATCTCCATTGGAATCTTGGAAACTCGCGGCGAGAGAAAGGCAGTCGCCGTCATCGTCGAGTTGCCCATCACCATTTGAGTCGCCCCATGTGTCTTCATCGATTAGACCATCGCCATCATTGTCGACACCGGCTGTACCGTAGTAGTGAGCGAGAGTTTCTAAGAAGAACATCGGGACTTCGTAGGACATCCATTCTCGAGCGTGATGATTGCCGACGAGTTGGATATCTGGGATGTCGGGATAATTGCCACAATCACCGACGAAGTCGTTGCAATCACCACCGTCGACACCTTCGAGGGATTCACCTCCGGCGGTAATCTTCATCCAAGGGGAACGATGATTGTAGTACCAACCCTCGTAGTCATCCGCAGTTGTTTCAATGCCCCGGGCATTCATGCCCCCATTCAGGCCCTCGTGGAATGACATGATGTTGTCATTCTCTTCGGCCAGTTCCATCATACGGTCACGCATGGTGAAATAGTCATGATACTCTTTGAATTGGATTCGATCGTTGCCACCCCATGGATAAACGTCGTTGGCATAATCTTCGCTCCAGATATCCTCGGGTGCCAGTCCTTCGGGTGGATCATCTTGAGAGATTACACCAACGCTGCCTGTGAGCATTGGAACGAGCATGCAGAGTACTCCAAGAAGTGCTGGAATCCGGTTAGATGACATGGCGACGACATCGTCGAGTCCGATGCAGTCTTTCAATGGAACGCCCCGAAGACCCCAATGGAAACGTCCCTTAGGGACGATTTCGCGACGATAGAATAGCGAAATGCTCAAATCTATTGTTGAGTCGCGCAAAACATGGACAATATCATTGAAATGGTTCCTAGTTGGGACAAAGCGGTATTTGGATTCAATCAAGGCACCCTCGTAGTTCTACTAGGACTCATTGCTTTGGTCTTCGTTGCGCGCATAGTTGCAATGATAGTTATTCCAATCATCTTCAGAAAACTCTGTGAAAAGAGTCCGATTGCAAAACTAGCGATTCAGGGCTCGAGCAAATCTTTGGGAATGGCCACGGGCGCTGCAATACTATGGCAATCGAGTATCACTCTCATCGAAGCAGATTCAGCATTGATGCCAGAACTGGTTGCTTTCTGGGTGCCATCTCTCGCTCATGTCGTCATGGTCATTGCGATTATTGTCTGGGCGCTTCGACTCACCGTGGCCGTTCAGGCTGTCGTCGAGTACTGGGATGATGATGAGGAACTAGATGGAGCCGAGAGAACGCTCATCGGTGCGGTTGAGAGCGTACTGCGAGTCTGTATCGTCGTTTTTGGTTCAATCTTCATCGCCGACGCGTTGAATTTGGACCTGACCACCATGGTTGCCGGACTCGGAATTACTGGTCTAGCACTTGCACTGGCAGCAAAGGACAGCATCGCCAACGTCTTCGGGGCGATTACCGTTCTACTCGATCGACCCTTCCGTGTCGGTGATTGGGTTCTTATCAGCGGTTGCGAAGGAGAGGTTGTCAGCATCAGTTTGAGAACCACGCTCTTGCGAACCAGTGGGGATACGATTATCAGCATTCCAAATGCTAATCTCACCAGCAAGCCAATCGAAAATTTCGGCAAGCGTCGCTGGCGCCGGTATCGACCAGTCATCTCTCTGGATCTCGACAGTGATGCCGATGCGGTTCAGAACTTCACCGAAGGGGTGAGTGAACTCATTCGCAATGATGTGAACACGATGAAAAAAGATTCGTCTTGGGCCAAGGTCTCAGCGATTGCAAAGGATTCAATGGAGATTTCCTGCAACATCTACTGGGATGTCGAAGGCGGGGCAGATGAGCGAGATGCGAAACAGACGTTCCTACTCAACGTCGCACGACTCGCCAAAGAGAATGGTATTGTCTTCTACGAACCACGTGTCCGCAACCAGAGATCACTCGATTGAGGGAAATCAATGGCCACAATGATTCTGTTACGCCATGGACAATCAGTTTGGAACGCGGCGAACATATTCACAGGTTGGACCGATGTGGATCTCTCGGAGGTCGGGGTAGCTGAAGCCACACAGGCCGGAGAAGACCTAGCTGGTACTGCAATCGATGTCATCCATACGAGTGGCTTGATTCGTGCACAACGCACCGCAGAGATTGTCATGGAGCACAATCGTTCCTCAAGCGAAGTCCCCACTCACTGTGATATTCGCCTCAATGAACGACACTATGGCGAGTTGCAAGGATTGAACAAAGATGAAACTCGAGCCAAACATGGAGAAGAACAGGTACGCATCTGGCGTCGTTCCTACGATGTCCCACCGCCTGGAGGTGAAAGTCTGGCAATGTGTGCAGAACGTACGTTGCCGTACCTAACAGAAGCCATCATTCCTGATTTAGAGGCTGGAAAGACCGTGCTTGTCGCGGCACACGGAAACAGTCTGCGTAGCATCGTCATGGAAATTGAGGGCCTATCCAAGGATGAGGTTCTCAATCTGGAGATTCCCACCGGCGTCCCTCGAACATACACTTACGATGATGGTGTATTCACCAGGGCCTAGGTGCAAGATACCGGTAGAATTTGTTCAGTACCCAGCCGAGTACACCGATGGCTGCAATTCCTCCCAATTCGAAATTAGATGGGATAGGTGATCCTGGATAGAATATCCAGTATAGAATAACAGATAATGGGATGAATGTGCAGATCAAAGCCCCTGCAGCAATGGTGCGAACTCGATACATTCCATTCTGAATACTTGAGACAGAGGCAAGGAAATTAGTCACGTGGATCGGTTCTTTCTTGCCCCATGCTTGGTGGAATAATCGTTGCTGAAGATGCTGTTCATATTCCCAAATAATGAGGCCACCTCGATGGCCATCCAATGCCTTGTGAGAATACCAATGAGATGGAGCTGCTGATACCCAGCCTTCACAAAACACTCTCTTTTCTTTTAGAGAGAGATTGAGGATTCCTGCGGCAACGTCTCGCAACGCAGGTGATGGTGATTCTTCGGGGATTAGTGCGTTGTAGATTCCACCAACACAACCAGCGATGATGATTTTCCCCTCGACTAAATGACAATGCTCTAGGCTAAAGTTGCGATGCGTGATTGTACCCTGGGTATCTGCAGAATGAGGCGCTCGCCATTTTGTAGCTGAACGAGTGCGTGGCTCCAATATTTCGAGGCGCTTATTCCAAGAACGTTCATCGTTGGGTGTGGCCAAATTTCGGCCACAATTGGCATGGAATCTACCCAATGCCCCACCTGCCAATCGTATATGCTGCTCATCCATTGGCAACGGTTCTACTTTCAATTTCTTAAACACTAGAATGACATCTCGGCCATCGACTTGTAAACCTCCAATTGCAGTATGTAATTCACCACAACTCAAATCCGACAAACGCTTGCCATGACCATCTTCATCCAAGGGCAACATATGTGCTTCGTGATTATCAAACTCAACAACCCATCCATTCTGATTTGAAGCAACAGAAAGGGGATTTCCATCGATCCATTTCCCCCATGTAGGTGATATATTACTCCACCATTCAGTGGAATTCAAATCTCCATCTGGCAATAGCATTGGCAAACTGTCCCATCTGACATGCAATACATGTGAAGTGAACCCTGCCAAGGGCTTCATGATTCCATCCGTCACAGAATTCACTGCAACACGAGGGTACCATGGCTCAGATTCTAGTTCCACGTTCCCTCCAACGGTTGCATCCACATCAATACTCTCTGTTGCAGAGGACAGATTGAAAGCACTCCAGTGACGCCGAAGGCGCCATGGGAGAGGCGACAAAACTGCCACTGGCGGTCGACCTCGACGGGACGTTGATTTTCACCGATATGTCGAGAATTACCTTCCGCAGAGTGGTTCTTAGACGAATTTGGCTACTTCCATGGATGCTCTTCCTAGATCTTACCAATCGTCGTGCAAGATGGAAACAAATTCTTGGCCGTAAACTCAAATTCGACCCAGCGGAACTCGAGTATAACGAACCATTCTTGATTTGGCTCAAGGAACAAAAAGAGACCGGTCGAGAAATTGTTCTATGCACCGCATCTGAAGAATCCGTAGCCCAACAAATCGCAGATTATGTGGGAATATTCGATGATGTGATGGGTAGTGATGGAGTAACGAATCTCAGAATGGAAGCAAAGGGTAAGGCCCTTGCGGAACGCTATGGCAAAGGGCAATTCGCCTATGCCGGAAATTCCAGTCACGATTTGAAGACGTGGCCCTATGCAGGTGAAGTCATCGTGGTCAATGCCAGTCAAGAAACCATCAATGCACTGGGTGATCGTCCATCACTTGTGTTTGAGTGAACCGATTGACGGTGATGTTGACCAATAAATCACCAAGCGCATACACCACACCACAGAGCAGGGGTGGGTTCAGCGCAGTCAAAGGCGTCCAAGCCACATCTGAATACCAAGCCCAATTCCCTAGATGGGTGCCCCACAATTCCATCGCAAGGGCCAACCAAGCCATCGTCGCGTACAGTCTTCGTTCAGGCCCCCAGCGCATGAAGCCGAGCAAAGCGATGAGTAGGAACACTCCCGAGGAGTCCCATCCTCTGTAGGCGAAATACAACGCCAATGGGATAAATGGCGTGATGGATGGCCAGGACCAGGACACAGGAAGGTGACGCGAGAATCGGCGGCCTAGATCAAACAGGAACCAGTGTCCTGCAGGAACGAACAATGGCATGAAACCATCACGATATTCGTACAGATGCCAAACTTCGGTGAAGAACAATTCCATCGGGGTCGCAAAAGCGAGGACGGTCAGCATCTCGATTCGTTCCACACGCTCCCCGCGAGAATAGATGGTGGCGAAGATAATCCAGCAAGCAATATCGACGATATATTCGCCTTTGATGGGCCAATCTGTTCCATTCTGATCCATCCACAGACCAATGCCGATGGTGAGGGCGTAGACGACCTCGCGGCGCATGCAATGGCCATACGGTCGACGCTATCAAGGCACCCGATTGCATCAAGAGGGAGAGCGGAGTCGACGGGGCATGGGTTGGTTAGGCCGAACACTGGACCGTACAGCCCATTGGCTTCTGAAGTGGAGAATCATTCGTGGACCCGCACGATGGGTCGTCAACTCGGGCTACGCGTGGAGCATTGTTTCCCGAACCGATCGTGTCCGTGAGCGAAGATTGCAAACGCGTGTTATATCGGATAAACTCCCTCAACACATTTCGATTATCATGGATGGCAATCGACGATATGCAGCTGATTCTGGTCTGGCTGCGACATTGGGTCATCGGGCAGGCAAGGAGAAACTTGAGGACGTCATGGATTGGGTTCTCGATATTGGCGTTCCTTACCTTACAGTTTACGCGCTCAGTACAGAGAACATTACCAGCCGAAAACCCGAGGAATTGGAGGCGTTGTTTGACCTCTATGTCGAGGGTTTGAATGATCTCTCAAACGATGAACGTATCCACAAGAATAGCGTCAAGGTTCAGGTCGCTGGACGCAAGGAATTGCTACCTGAACGTGTGCTTGAAGCCATTGAAAACGCCGAATCATTGACATCATCCCATGACAAATTCGTGTTTACAATATGCCTAGCATACGGTAGTCGAGAGGAAATTATCGATGCAGTGCGCGCCATCGCTGCCGACCATGCAGATGGATCCCTCGACCTATCATCCATCGATGAGGCCGAGATTAGCAAGCGATTGTGGACCGGTAATATGCCCGACCCCGATTTGGTGATTAGAACCTCAGGAGAAGAAAGAATCAGCAATTTCCTGTTGTGGCAATCAGCCTATGCAGAGTACTACTTCACCGATGTGTACTGGCCTTCTTTCACCCGCGGAGATTTGCTTGAGGCGATTGAGGCCTACCAGCATCGAAAGCGTCGCTTCGGAGAATGATATCATGGAATATCGTAACCCGGCGCTGGCAGTGGATGCCGCAGTTCGACGCGGTAATGATGTGCTGCTGATTCAACGCGGCAACGAGCCGTGGAAAGGAGCATGGGCACTTCCAGGTGGCTTTGTTGACTATGGCGAGGACCCACGGGATGCAGTTTTGCGTGAACTAGAGGAGGAAACGGGACTCAGTGGGTGCATCATTCGTTTACTAGATGCAAAAGGCGACCCCGAACGTGACCCACGCAAGCATATCGTCAGCATCGTCTATCTGATTGAGGCAGAAGGTGAGCCAGTGGGCGGCGATGATGCTGCTGATGCGAAATTCTGGCCGATTGATTTGGTGCTCGATGGTGAACTTCCCATCGCCGGTGATCACATGGAAATTCTACGAGATTGGTTGTCCGAATAATTCGAAAAGTGCTTCTCTAGTTTCATCGATGACAGGGGCTCGACCGGATGTGCGTGTACTGCGCATCGTATCCATCCAATGATTGGCCATTTCTGTGAAGCGGCCGTCGAAGAGATCATCCTCGTTCCAATGGAAGAAGTGGGATTGGTCAGCAAGATAGGTGAGGAATCCTCGCTTGGCTTTCGAAATCAATAGGGTCGGCACGCCTTGTACCACCGCTTCAGCGGCCAATGTCGTGCTTCCTGTCAGCACACCATCGAACAATGTGGCCTGAACCGGCAATTCCCAGGCCGAGCCGTCGGTAGCAGCGGCAGATTCCTTGTTCTCGACGAAATGAACCTCCATTTTACGGATTACTTGGTCGTAATTGACGATTTCAGGCGTGTCATGGATTCCATCACCGGCCAATTTACGGTGGAAGACGACCAAGTCATCTTCTGAAAGTCCGATTTGCCTCTGAACTTGTCCCTTTCCGCTCTCCCAAGCCTGCGTATTCAGAGGCACGTAAGCCTGTGGCAAGATTCCAGGATAAGTGTGCGTGGCCTTTAGCGAGCCTTCCCACGACTCGGGTAGGAGAACGTGTGTAGCCTTAGCCAATTTGTGTGCAGCCGTGTTGACTTCTGTATCGGTGAGATACCAACGCTCAGCAGCCAAACCTTTGGCTGCTCGTAACTCGAACGGAGCGCCCTTGGAAATCACCCTGAACACAGGATTGGTTTGCAGAAAGGAACGAACCGCTTTCTCGCGACTTCGTCCTAGACCGACCTTCTGTAGGAATGTGCCTTGCACACGGGGCACGCGTAAAATGTGTTGATTGAATCCTTCAGCCAACATCGCATCGAGTTCCTGTCTTTCTGTCACCACAAGAATGTCATCATCACGAAACCACTGGCGAAACAACTGGAAATGCGCGGGGTGATCAATGACCCAACAGGTGCGCATACCCATGCGAAAAGGCGGGAGTGAATGAACCGAACGCTCATCATCCATCAGTGTAAGCGAGTGACATGACGAAAGTGGGAATAGGTGCCGACTGGCCTGTGTTCGGACCGTACAGCCCCGGGGTGAAGGTGGGTGGCGTCATCTGGCTAGCAGGACAAATTGCACCCGATGCAGGAGGCATTGCTGAACAAACTCAGGCGAGCCTCGACAAGATTGACGTGCTATTGGCTGCAGCTGGTGTCACCAAGCATCAGGTCACATTCGTACAGGTCCTGTTGGACGACATCAACAATTTCAATGAGATGAATGAGGTCTATGGCGCGTGGCTGTCCGATGTTGAAATCCCTCCTGCTCGAGCCGCCTTTGAAGCGGCCGCATTGCCACGTGGTGCAGCGGTTGAAATCGTCGCGCAGGCCCACGAAGATGCGTGATTGGATGTCCGAACCGACAGAGCCTCTAGAGGAGCCATTCAGCGTACTGACTTGGCCACTGTTGATGCCTGTCTTAGTCTGTATTTTCCTAACAGAATGCGTTATCGGAGGATGGGTCTGGACTGCACTTCCAGAATGGAGATGGCTTGTCTATCTCATCATCGGAATCGATCTATTGACTCTGGTCGTCATCTACATCATGATTACTCATGTGAAGACTAACAATACAGCGACAAACAACGATTCTGACCCACCCAATGAATCGCAGTGACTTTGAGTAAAGCCCCAGTCGACCGTCCATGAGTGAATGGGCCCTTGAGACGTTCAAGGCCTACGATATTCGAGGTGTTGCTGGTTCGGAATTATCGGTGGCGTTTGCCAATCGGCTGGGTCGTACACTGCCCACCTTCCTTGATTGCGGCGCTCTGGCAGTGGGTCGTGACATTCGTGAATCGGGGCCTGAACTGCACGAAGCATTCGTCGACGGGCTGATGTCCGCAGGTTGCGATGTTCACGATATTGGCATTTGTACCACGGGGGCACTCTACAGTGCAACTGCGAATCTAGATGTTGACGGAGGTGTGATGATTACTGCGAGTCACAACCCGCCCGAGTATAACGGATTCAAGATGTGTCGAGGAACAGCAGCGATGGCTGGTGATGAGATTCAAGCACTTCGAGCAGTGTTCGAGGTTGGTGAATTCCGTTCAGGTGAAGGACAGCACATCGATGCTGGCGATTTTCTCCCCGATTACATGGCTGATGTCATTGACAAAGCGGGGATGCCTGCTCGTTCTGTGAAAGTGGCCATCGATTGCGCCAATGCCGTACCTGGGCCCTTCATGGTCGACCTATGCAATCAACTCGGATGTGAGACTGTGGAGATGCATTGTGAATGGGACAACAGTTTCCCCAATCACCCACCAGATCCAACACGTCCTGAGAATATGATTGAACTCGGAGCGAAAGTTGTTGAGACCGGAGCTGAATTTGGGATCGGCATCGATGGCGATGGTGACCGCGTCGGGGTGGTAGATGAGAATGGAAATTTCATTCATCCAGATCGTGTACTGGCTGTCTTCGCCCGTGACATCCTCTCGCGCGTTCCCGCGGATGCGAGCGATGCAGCGCGGACCGTGATTCACGATGTCAAGTGCAGCATGGCACTGGAGCAGACCATTGAGGCCGCAGGAGGTATTGCTCACATGATGCGAACAGGACATTCCTTCCTCAAACAGGCTCTGCGCGAAAATCCGGAAGTACCACTGGCCGGCGAGATGAGCGGGCACTTCTTCTTCAACGATCGATGGAATGGATTCGATGATTCTCTCTACGCTACCGCACGTCTACTCGAACTGGTCGCGCGTGACAACAAACCGTTCTCATCACTCTTTGATGGCATCCCAACCTATCCGTCAACCGGGGAGGCAAAGGTCCCATTGACCGCTGGTCGAAAAGAGACTATGGATGCAGTACGAGAAGCCTATGCGGACATGGAATACAGTGCTGTAGACGGAGTCCGTGTGCAATATCCAGATGGGTGGTTTTTATGTCGGCCCTCAAACACAGAACCCATCCTCGTCATGCGTGCAGAAGCGGGAACTGAAGAGAGCCTTGCAGGCATCAAAGCAGATGTTGATGCACGCATCGGTTCAATCATCAATCTGGACAAATTTCAAAATTCCTAAGCGGCAAGGCCGTATTTCTCCATTAATTGGATCATAAGGAAATAACCCAAGATGGTGGTAGCAAGACCCGCACCCAAAGCCGGATAGAATTCCCAGCCGCGCTCAATCAGAAATGGCATGACGATGAACATGAGCAAGGATGGGATAATCAGCCACACGATATCCTTGGCAAAGCCTGCTATTTCGGTCGCTGATTGGCCTTCGTGATTCATCCACATCATTGAGATGACGCTAACAATCGGGATGGAAACAAGGACAGCGGCCATCAGTGTGTTGCGTTCCTGCACCTGTACTACGGCGAAGATGATGAGTGCGGTCAACCCAATCTTGCCAGCATCGAACACCCAACTCATGTCATGCGAGTCGACCATACGGGGGTCAACCTTTGCGGTCAAATTGGAGTGGCTCGCCACGAATGCCAACCAAACGTCTCATTGTCGAGGGCTTTCCTCAACTCATCAAACGCCTTCAACAAGTCCTTCTTGGTGAAAGGGAATTCTGCCGATTTTGGGTCGAAGGAGGAAAATCGCAAGGCCATCTTCAACAACATCGAGATTTGATTCAATTTGAGGAGTAGACGCTCTGTGACTTCGGATTCGGGTTGACTGTTGATCATCTCAAACCCGGCAGTTGACATCTCGATGCCAATCTCCAATGCCGTTCGCTGGTACACGACCTCTTGTATCCGAGTCTCACCGACCATACGCCCGATGAGTTTCGGCAGTGTGGAAGAAGGGCCCATCACAGGTTCGTTGACAATCAATTGGCCACCGGGGGCAAGCATCTGTTTGGCTGCAGAGAAGACACTTTCCAAATCTCGTTGAATGACACAACGACATTCAATCAACACATGGGT
Organism: Candidatus Thalassarchaeaceae archaeon; assembly: GCA_029942125.1. Classification (GTDB taxonomy): domain Archaea; phylum Thermoplasmatota; class Poseidoniia; order Poseidoniales; family Thalassarchaeaceae; genus MGIIb-P. The sequence goes on from JAPYUB010000028.1 coordinate 15,040, forward strand.
GAATGTTCCCGGCTCGAACGGGGGTTCGTTCATCTTTGAGTGGACATAGTGAACACGCTCATCTTCGTAGATACAGTGCTGAAGAAAGGGTTCGACCACCACAACACCTGTCGCTCTACAACCGAATTTTTCAATCAAAAGTTGGCAAACTGTACCCACTCCAGCACCGAGGTGCAGAACGTGGCTGTATTCATCGATTCCAGCCTCACGACAAAGGCGCAGTGTCACTTCCGGGGAAGCAGGGAATGAATCACCCAGAGCATTGCGAATCATCGGGTTGCCCGCTGCATCACCGACATCCATGGCATGGCGAACCCATCGGGGTCTTTCAAGCGAATGGAGCCATTGGGGAGATTCGAACTCCCGGCCTCTTGATTACGAATCAAGTGCTCTACCAACTAAGCTACAATGGCAGTGGGTCGGCCACCTGACATTCTGCCATAAGCGAATCGGAATGGCTCAAGCAAGGTCGAGTTCTTCCAAACGGTCTCTGAATAGTTCTGCGCTGGCCTCAAGGGCCTCAATCACAGGCATACGGCGTCCAGCCAGCATATTGAGGCAAGCACCTCCACCTGTGCTGTTATGACCGACCAAATCGACGACCTTTCGATTGTTCACCAAGGCACTTGTGTGGCCTCCACCGATGATGACGAATCCATTCGATTCACAGCACTGATTGAGAATCTCAATGGTACCGAATGCAAAATCATCCTTCTCGAACAGACCAGCGGGACCATTCCAGAGAACACAACCTGCATCGACGATATGCTCGCGAATCTTCATGCATGTGTACAACCCAATGTCAAACAAAGGACCCTGTGGGGGTAGTTCCTCGACGGATAAATCAACCCGGTTTCCATCGACCTCGGCTGCAAGATCGACGGGCAATAGCAGACGTTCTCTGTGATCAGACAGCAATGAGTTGGCCATCTCCCATGTTGAATCGAATGCTGAGCCAAGTTCTTTGCGCAGGAAGGCCTCATTGGTTTCCCCAATATCGTTGCCATCAGCCCACAACATCAGATTGCCAACAGCGCCAACGAAAGCCAAGGTATCGGCACGTTGACTGAGATTGAGTGCAATCTCAAGCGTATCATCGCACTTGACACCGCCTAGAATCGCGGTGTAGGGCTTAGGGGGTGATTCCGTGGCCATCTTCAGCGCATTTACCTCCTTGGCCATCAATTCACCCGCAAAGCAAGGTAACGCTTTGCCAAATCCGGATAGAGAAGGGCTGTTGCGATGTGAGGCGGCAAATGCATCGCAGACATACACATCGACAAGAGGAGCAAGATTCTGAACTATTTCAGATTCATGTAATTCATCAAAATCTGCATACTTCATACCTATTTCATCTTCGTGTCCACGAACATTGTTCAGGAACAACATGTCACCCGCGTGCATGTTGCGAATCGCATCTTGAGCGATGTCGCCACAGACATCGGGAACGAAAGTGATGGGGCGACCGAGTATGCGACTCAATAAATCAGAGTGAGCATACGTATTGGTGAAGTCGATTCGCCCTGGCCTACTCTGGTGTGAAAGAATGATTACGCGTGAACTGGCCAAACGCCGTAGGGTGGGCAAAACACCCCTCATACGTGAATCATCGAGGAAGTTACCGGTTTCCGGATCAAGGGGACAGTTTACGTCTACGCGTAAGAGCACGCGTTTCCCCGCAAGGCCGGCATCGGCCAGGGTCAGTACGGACCCCATTGACTCGCCGACCCGCGGACCGGTTATGACCCATTCGCCGACAGAAGACATTTGTTCAGGCACCACTTCGAGGGGATATGGCGTGGTCGACGGATGCTCTGTCAGGACCGGATGGGGAGGATTGGAGAGTGCCAACTTCTGAACTTCAAATACGCCAATCTCGATTCATCAAGGCTCTTGAAGGAAGCAGCGCTTGGGTCAACGATCCAGTCGACATGTATTGGTTAGTTGGAAATCGACAAGCTGGTGGTGTGCATTTCTCGTCTGATGGAAGAGTCACTCAGTACGTCAGAAATTCTCTGGAAAGAGCTCGTTTTGAAGCCGGAGAAAATGATGCGCCTCATGACATTGTTAGTCATCCGAGAATGGCCGCATTGAGTGAATCTGTGTCAGATACACCGGCACTTCAATTGGGACGAATGCCCGCATCAAATGCAACCTTCCTTCAATCTAAACTGGGTGATGGAGGCGATTGCAC
>JAPYUB010000029.1 GCA_029942125.1 Candidatus Thalassarchaeaceae archaeon
GTCAAGGCCAAGGTCAAGGCCAAGGTCAAGGACAAGGTCAGGGCCAAGGTCAAGGACAAGGTCAAGGACAAGGTCAAGGCCAAGGTCAAGGCCAAGGTCAAGGACAAGGTCAGGGCCAAGGTCAAGGCCAAGGTCAAGGCCAAGGTCAAGGCCAGCAAGGTCAGCAAGGCCAGCAAGGCCAGCAAGGCCAGCAAGGACAGCAAGGACAGCAAGGACAGCAGGGACAAGGCTCCCAGCAAGGTCAGCAGTCCGGCCAAGAAGGTCAGCAAGGCCAGCAAGGCCAGCAAGGCCAGCAAGGTCAGCAAGGTCAGCAGGGCGAGCAAGGTCAGCAGGGCGAGCAGCAGGACAACGGTCAGGGTCAGCAGCAGCAAGGTGGTGAGCAAGGTGGTCAGCAAGATAGCGGCCAGCAGCAAGATCAGAACGGTGAAAACCAGAACGGTCAGAACCAGCAGCAGCAAGGACAGACTCAGAACGGTCAGCAAGGCCAGCAAGGTCAGCAATCCGACCAGCAACAGGGACAACAACTTGACAACCAGGAACAGAACGGTGACAACGACAACGATGGAGACGGCATCCCCGATGACCTCGACACCGATGACGATAATGACGGCATCCCAGATGACGTAGATGAATCACCTGAAGACCATGACAACGATGGTATCGATGACGCGGAAGACGATGACGACGATGGAGACGGCATCCTTGACGAAGAAGAAGTCAATGATGGTGATCCAAACACCGACATCTACGACCACGACAACGATGGTCTCGCTGATAACATGGATCTAGACATCGACAACGATGGCATCGACAACGCAGACGACCTGTATGAAAACGGTTCGTCCGCAGCTCGCGACCACGACAATGATGGACTCAATGACGGCATCGATCCCGATGACGACAATGACAATATCCTTGACGTAGATGAGCTCGATGGTGCCAACGGTGAATGGCGATACGACCACGACAACGACGGCCTAACTGACGTCATCGACACCGATGACGACAATGATGGCTTGACCGACTGGTTTGAGTCCAACGATGGCAACGATGAGACTGGTCAGTTCGATCACGACAACGATGGAATCGATGATGTTACCGACGACGATGACGACGGTGACGGTATCCTCGACGAACTTGAAGTCTGATTGCACAGTCTATTCTGTCAAGCAGGACCCACAGTCGGATTGACTCGTGGTGACAGGCATCCCCGCGTCCGATGGGCGCGGGGGGCCGCCAACTTTTTTCTCATCTTTTTGTTGAAGTTGATACCCGTGGAGTATCGTGATACGGAAACGTACGTTCCCGGCGAGCCGTTGATATAGCGGCCGCGAGTACCGCCTCCGTGCGCATTGAGTGGGTGAACCATGCCAGCTACGTGCTGCACGCCGACGGTTTCGTGCTCTGGGTTGATCCATGGTACGAGGGTCGCGTGTTCAACCACGGGTGGGGGATGCTCATCGAGCAGGACCTGGCCCCGCATGTCCTCGACGAAGTCACCCACATCTGGTTCAGCCATGAGCACCCGGACCACTTCTTCCCATCGAACATCATGCGCATCCCGGAGGCGCGACGCGCGGAGATTACGGTCTTGTTCCAGACCACGACGGACCGCAAGCTCGTGGACTGGTGCACGGCCAAGGGCTTCGCTGAGGTGATCGAGCTCGAGGACGGGCGCTGGCGGTCTGATACCCTCCCGAACGCCGAGGTGATGTGCCACTCGTTCGGCAATGACGACTCATGGCTCGCCCTTCGTCACGATGGGCAGCTTCTGCTCAACCTCAACGACTGCGTCATCCGCGACCACCACGACCTCGTGAGGATTCGTCGCCTCCTCGGCGAGGACGAGCTCACGGTCCTGCTGTCCCAGTTCTCCTACGCGAATTGGATCGGCAACCCCGACGAGGTCGAGCGTCGCCAGCGAAGTGCGGCGGAGAAGGTCGAGAGGCTGCGGCGTCAACTCGAACATCTGCAGCCGCGGTGGTTCATCCCCTTCGCCAGCCACGTCTGGTTCTGTCATGAGGAGAACCACTACCTCAACGACGCCGTCAACCGGGTGGACCGCGTCGTCGCCACCCTCACCGATGACCGTGACGTGGAACCGGTCGTGCTCCTGCCCACCGAATCGTGGGTGGTCGGGGAGGCCCACGACAGCACGGCGGCCATGGCCGCGTACGTCGAGGCTCTGGCATCGGTGGGGGACCGGGAGCTGGTGACGAGCGATGAGGTGGTGCGCGAGGACCTCGAGGTCGCCGCTGGCGAGTTCGCCGTTCGTCTCAAGGAGGACAATCGAGGGCTGATCTGGGGCCACAGGGCGCTGCGCCGGGCGATAGGGTCGCTCACCTTTCGCATCTGGGACCTAGATGTGGTGCTCACGCTAAACCTCGACACAGGCGCGCTGAGCGACGCCGGTGACACATCGGCGGACATCGAGCTGGGCTCCGACAGTCTGGCCTTCCTGCTGCGCAACCGCTGGGGCGGTGACACCCTCCTGGTCAACGGGCGCTTTCGAACCACCGACACGGGGCGCTTCCCGGCCTTCGAGGAGCTCTGCCTGGTCACGAGTGCGAACAACCACGGCTGGTCCTACGGGACCATGCGACGGCAGCGCCTGCGCGGCTTCATCCGCTACGTGTGGGAGAAGCGCATCCTCAGGCGGGCCTGAGTTCTTGCGTCCGAGCCGTTAACCCCATCTTTTTGTTGGAGTTGATACCCATAGGGTATCGTGATACGGAAACGCACGTTCCGGGCGAGTCGTTGATATAGCGGTCGCGAGTGCCGAAGTGCTTCACTTGGTGATAACATGACAGAACTCGACACATATCTAGGAAAGATTGGCGCGTGGAAGAAGACCAATTGGTCACTGATGATGGTGGCCTTGATGGTCTTCTCATCTCTTGCCGGCCTGCAAATGGGTGTAAACGATGCGTTTCAGGAGGATTGGGCTAATTCTATCCAGCGAACCTCAGTTCAGACTGGAGATCAAGACGATCAGCCTTTCAGAGACCGAGAGAACCACGACAGCCAACCAACGCCATGGAGCCACCCCGCTCTTCTCGACCCCCAGTACAATGACATGGGTGTCATGTACGGCAAAGTGAATGATTTGAGTTTGCTCGATTTACGAGCCTCTGGTTGGACTCTGCATCTTGAGGAGAGAATCGGCGATGATCACGACAACGATGGTATTGATGACCTCAATGATTTGGATGACGACAACGATGGAATTTACGATTTGATTGAGCGCTTCGACGGTTGCTACGGCACCGGTTCACTTGACCACGATAACGATGGCATTTCGGATGAAGATGATTGGGATGACGATAATGATGGTATTCTCGAAGGCCCCGTCGATATGACACAGGGCGCAGATCCATTGAACGTCTCCACCGACAGATACGTAGTACCTGGTTCACCTCACCCATGGAACGGTGCAACGATTCCAATTGGATATCTTGTGGATCAGAATCCTTGGGACCATGACAATGATGGCGTCACAGATGAAGATCAGGATGGCTCAGGTGCAGCCTCCTACGACGAAGATGATGACAACGATGGTCGTATTGATCAGTTCGTTTGGCCTTGCGACTTTGATGGCGATGGTGATCAAGATTACTTTGACAGTGATGATGACGATGATGGTATCCCTGATCGAACCGATGCTCATCCATACGATGCAAGCAACACGACTGTCACCAGTTACACATATTCTACATGGGCACCCGCGTCTTATGCTTCATACAGTGGCGGCATCAACTTCGTTACCATTGAGTCTCTATACCATCCTGGAAATGAGACCTTCACCACAATTGTAGACGGAGATTTTGATGGCGATGGTATCCCAAATTTCCTTGATCCAGACAATGACAATGATGGGACCCCAGACAATGCAGATACCGATGACGACAATGACGGAATTCTCGATATGTCTGACCCCGATGATGACAACGATGGCATTCTCGACACCTGCACGAATCTTGATTACAACAACGATGGCTTGAACGATTTCACTGGTGTTGACACATCTCCTTACGAAGTACCTGGTTCGGATGGTGATTCCGACGGTATTATTGATTGTGAGATCGATTATGATCGTGACCTAGATGACGACCGCTGGCGCTCCATCGATCAGAATTACAATGGAATATGGGATTGGTTCGACGTGGATTTGGGCGGCAGCGCAAATCCCGACAATACCGCCCCTTCAAATCCTCCCTCTTGGAATATATCCGATCTCCCATGGGATATTGACAATGATGGCGAGGAAAACGAAGTCGACCGTTATCCAACGACACATACCGATGTCTACAACACATGGAACTGCTTGACAGTGACCCCAGACCCACTCTGTGACACCCAGCGCGCATCCTATGCAGGGTTCAATGACTGGGATGGCGATGGCGTGAACAATTGGAAAGATATCGATGATGACGGTGACGGTATCGTTGATTGGCTCGATATCGACCCCGATTGTGATTTTGATAACGATAATGATATTCACCAGATTAATGGTAGCAAGTACCGTGACGACGGCCCCAACAATGTTGATTCAGATATCGATGGTGACGGCCTTGAGAACAACATCGATTGGGATGATGACAATGATGGTATCAACGATCTGTACGATCCTGATGACGGTAACTGCGGTTTTGTCGACACGGACATCAACGATCAATTCTATCAGACCTATTATCCACTGGGTGATGGAGATGCACTCGATGGAAGCAATGATGACAGCGCCTACACCGATGGATTGGCCGATCATTGGAATATGTCTTTCTTGATGAATCCGTTTACAATCTCTCAGAACTTTGTTCTTGATTACAATGGATATGACAGCACAACTTCACCTGTGACCTCGGGCAATGTCCCCGAATTTTATTGGTACCTCATATCTCGTTGGTCTCCATGGAATGGTGGAAACGATGTCGACATTGATAGCGATGGAGATAGTTTACAGAACGGTATAGATATTGACCAAGACGGTGATGGAATGCCTGATTGGTGGGACCAAGATGAAGGCAACGATGGTCAACTCGACATCAACGATTTGAAAATGGGTGGAACCTTCACCAACAACAACGAATGTGGTTGGACGCGCGAAAGTGGACACACTTGTGGATATGAATACGCAGCATTGTATCGTCTTCCTTTAGATGCAGGATTCAACAACGGTCAACTCAGTGTACCGTTCTCAATTCGACCAGATGCCCAATTCACACAGGGCACGTTCACGCCACCTTCCTCGTCGACCTCTAACTTCGGTTGTACGGGTCCATCGTGTTATCACATTGAGTTCAATGGTGCGGTCGTTTCTGCGTTCAATTATTCAGAAGTCGCTCACAATCGCGATTTATTCTTGACTTGGATTGGTCTTGGTACCGGCCTATGGTCTTGGAATGCCGATATCAATGGCAATGATTTCCCAGATGAAAACCTTGCAGACCTATATCCCGATGACACTGATCCTGACGATGATTGTGGAAGCGTTGTGGTCGTTGATGGGCAAGGCGTCAGTTACCCACCCACCTGTCAATTCAATGATACAGCTGATTTAGACGATGATCTCGATGGAATGTATGACATGTTTGACGTCGATGATAACAACGATGGGATTTGGGATTATCTTGAGATTGACTCGGACCGTGATTGGGACGACGACGCCAATACACTCCCTCCTGGCACATTCTTCACCGGATTCAATTGTGAGGACAATGACGATGATGGCACCGATTCTGACCCTGATAACGATGGTTGGTATCAGGCCGTTTGGGACCAAGGTATCCAAGGCCAAGGACTCTTATTCCCTCAATACTATGATGTTGACAATGACAACGATGGTATTCCCGATGGTGAAGATTCCGACGATGACAACGATGGCATCCTAGATGTTGATCAAGAATTGGAGTGTTTCTGGGGCGAAGAACAATCGCCATGGGATCACGACAACGATGGCATCCTAGATTGGGCAGACGACGATTGGGATGGCGATGGGCGAACCAACTCACAGGAATACTCAGGTGTGAGCCCCCTCATCACACCATGGGACCACGACAACGATGGTCTGCGTGATGATATTGATGATGATGATGATGCAGATGGTATGCACGATGAAGATGAAATTATGCTCTGGCCTACTCGATATGGTCGAAATTCGACCAATCCTTGGGACCACGACGACTTTGGAAATGGCGAAGGGATGGCTAATCCAGCCAATCCCTACACCGGTCCTGACGCCATCGATCTCGATGATGATAATGACAGTCGGGAAGACGCGAACTTCGACATTCTCGAAGAAGGGTTCAACTCCGACCCCTGCTACAATGGCAACCTCTCTAGTGACTGGGACCACGACAATGATTGCATCCTTGATGAGGATGACAAATTGCCGACCCGCGTCGAGTTAGGTGAATATGATGGACAGAATTATTCCGTCCCTCAGACATTGTATCTAGATGCCCAATTCCCGGTCATTTTCACCGGTACTGTGTTCGCACTGAACATTTCTACGGGCACATGGGATCCTGCAGGAGATTTGCCAGTTCAGGTGCACGTTGCATGGGTACAGAATGGCACAACAGCCATTGAGACCATCGACGTCTTATCCAATGATTATGGCTCTTTCAGTGTCGGTCAATTCCTGTTCCCCGAAAACATTCACGTCGGTGACAACACGACCTACGAAATGTGGGCAGAGGTTACGGAGATGTTCATTCACGATGGTTCAGAATCGAACAAGTACCCTGTTGCAGTTCATGCAAACCTTTCACTCGACTATGTATCTTGGTCATATTTCCGCAGTGATGAACAACCGTTGTGGCTTGATTTCAAGTCACATTACACAGCCGATTGGCAGCGCGGCATCTTTGATCGCCGCCTAGTTCACGCACCTATTACATTCTCAATCAGTGGCGGTCCGTTCGGAAACCGAACGACTCCAACCAATTACACCGGATTCGGCCAAGGTTTCCGTGCCGATGAGGGTGGATGGGCGAGCCTCACGTATGTGCAACAATCTGGCTCGATTGGAGATTGGAAACAAGTTCGTTGGAACTCTACCTTCGACAATGGTCCTGGTATGCTTCCGGGCGGTTACGAAGAGATTATTTGGAACAATTTCTCTCTAACACACGATATTGTTGGTAGTTACGCTTACACTAACACGAGTTTACCAGTAGGCGATTACGAAATTGTCGGGCGTGTTGATCCAACACTTGCCTCTGAATGGCCGTGGCCATATGTGACCGGTGACGAAACGGATCCATTCATGATACGAAGCATGCATCGTATGTACGTTGAAGCTGAACTCATCATCGCAGGACACAATCCAGTGTACTTCTATGATTCAACCCAATTCACTGGCAGCAGCTATGGCTCCTGGCGAGCCTTGTTCAATTCGCAAGGCCTTGCCTCAGCCGGAATTACGTATGAAGAAGCGAAACTAGGCAAGCCCTACCCACAATTGTGGGACGGGGACCCCGCGACACTTCAGGATGAATCCGCCAAACTGCGACCGTTCCTGCGTGTGAATTCAACACATTGGTTCATTGTCATGCAGAATGGTGGTGACTTTGATGCTCCACCCTGTGGTCAGATTGACCCCAGTGATCCAAGTAGTGATCAGCGTTGTGAGATTGTTCCAGAGATGAACACAGGCGAGACATTCCGTGTGATAGGTAATGTGACCAACCGAACGGGCACACCATGGATTCAAGATCCCATGGCATTGCAGGTTGATCTCGATAGTAACGGTATCTTCCAAGGCAGCCAGGAGACTGGTTATGCACGTGTTCCAACCATGTATGGCGGCGAAGCCCGCTTTGATTACAATTGGACATGGTACAGTCAATATCAGGCATCGACGTACGGTGTCAGAGTTGATTTCACGAACTCGGAATTCTACTTCACCGGCAATCAGACAAACGTTCTTGCCGAGACAGGTGCTTACAACAACGTCTCCGTTATTGGAACAACTGATTTCCAGTTGAATACTTTGCCACGATTGTATCGCAACCAGAATACTACAGTCGAGGCTCGGTTGATTGACAACGCACTTCAACCAGTCAAGAACGCACCAGTTAACTGGACATGGTCAGCAACGGGTATTAGCAACTATTCTGAGACGGATTCCAATGGAATTTTCAAGATCGATTTGAATATCACAGAATCTGACGACCTTGGCAATTTCTCGTTGCAATTCTCGTTCCCAGGCAGCCCACTATTACAGGGTTCAATGGTCAACCAACCAATGTGGGTGGTTAGCCGAACCTACGTCGAACTGATTTCGACCACACCAAATATGCGTAGTAGTGGTGAGGTTTGGCAATTCTCAGCCAAGGTGACCGATGACAACAGTACACCGGCTCTTCGCGATCCCGGTGCAGCACTCGATGGGAGTGAAGAAGAAGGCGGAATTGTGCAAGTCATCTTTGAGGGCACAGATTTCGACAACGTTCAGCATCGACAGGTGATGTTTGAACTAGAGCCGAATGCTGGTGATATTTATGATGATTTATTGCTAGATGCTCAGATTCTCCGAGAGGACCCTTCGTCCTATTTACCGGATGGATTTGGTCCAGTCAATGTCATTCTGAGATTCCAAGAGAATCTTCCGAACGAGGGATGTGAACAATTGCAGGAATACCAACTTTCATTGCAAGGCGCATGGGACCCCTGTGTAACGATTCAGGGCAGCGATCATTATCGCCGTGTCATGCAATACAATGTCGATGGGTTCTCTCTTATCGGCCGCACTACGCTTGATGTTGATGACCAGATTGTCTACACCAGCGAGATTGATCCTGTAACAGGACAGAGCATTGAGAAGCCAATGGTAGTTACCGGACAATTGGTTGACGAACTTGGAAGCAATTTGACCAACCGCAACATCCGCATATACTACGAGATGCAAGGTGGAGTTCAAGGTGTGATTTCATGCCAACCTGGTTCGACTGATATGTACGGTATGTTCGAGATTGTCTGTCCACTTGAGGACGTGATGGCCGGACAAGCGCGTGTGACGATTGAGTACAATTCGTATGACAACAACGATCGCTATCGATACAAGAACGCTAGCGTGACTCGCTTGTTCCCTGTGTTCAGCAACTCATCGTTATTGGTCACAGAAGTCGGTCCGTTCAAGACGGACGTAGATCGCTACGAGTATCCAAACGGCGATTCCTTCCCCGTTCTCTACCTCAAGGAGAGTTACCACATCAACGCACTGCTTGAGCAGAGCAATGGCAACCCTCTCGGTGGCAAGTGCATGAACATCTACATCGATCCGGATCAAAACACACGTCCAGTGGCGACAGCCATCACTGGAGACGAATTCGGCACGGTAGAATGGTTCAGTGGTGATAAGGATCAAAATCCGAGTCGAAAAGGTATCGAGCCGAGTGGAAACAACCTCGAAGGGTTCAGAACGCTCCGTGTTGCCTATGAACCAGATTTGGAAGTGCCCGGCGGATGTCGAAGCGAAACCAATGCTGTTGTCAATGGCTCACACATGGACATCATCGTACTGGTTAGAAGCCGAGTTGACATGGTTGTAAAGACTCCATGGCACAGTGCTGACGGTTACCTCCCAGGTGCCGAAGTTGAGGGCGCAGTGGCCATTCTACGCGATCGAATAGATCTTGCTGTAGAAGATGAGTCCGTGACATTCATCTTTCAATATCTTAACAGTTCAGACATATGGGTGACCGATGAAATCCGCTATGTGCGAACCGATGAGCAAGGTGTTTCAAACTTCACTTGGACCTATCTTGGTTCAGAAGTCCCTGGCGCTCCCGAAGGTGAGTATGCGAAGGATGGAATGTGGCGAATTACAGCGATGTTTGAAGGCAGCGATTTGTTCAAGGAATACAGCGAGAATCGAAGCCGTACCATCCATCAAGGTGAGCCATCAGAAGCACAAGCAAGTGCTTGGGATCTCAAGGTGATGTTACCTATTATCATAGCCTTCTTGTTCGCCGCGATTATTGGAGCGGTCATGTACAAGCGATACAGCGAGCGTCGCCGAGTGGAAATCCTACGTGGTATACTCACCGACTCTTTGTTGGCACTACAAGCCAGTAACGAGTACATCCAAGTGATTTTCAATTGCTACAAGGATTTGGTACGCTTCTTCCGCCAGCATGGCTTCATGAAGAAGGTGTACGAAACCACACGTGAATTCGAGTGGGCTGTACGCAGTGCATTTTACATGGTGCCAGCTGAGCAATTGGACGGCTTCTTGAACATCTTTGAAGAAGCTCGTTACTCAGATCACAACATTGGTTTGGGACAACGAGATGCTGCAATTAGCACCCTCAGCGCAATCACACAGTCCATCTCAATGGCACTTGGTGATGCATTGATTACGCGAACCACTGACCACGATGCGTCTCTCCACGGGAACTTGACCAAGGCCGGCGAATTCGTCGATGCTGAGGGCAACCTCCAGCAGGCCGGACTCGATGACGACCCGAATGCAACCAACTTCAGCCTTTGAGTTGAATAGAAGCGATTACTCATCGCAGTAATTGCCCTTTGCATCGAGGAGAATCATCGCGAGATCAACCTGCTTGCAGGTTTCAAGGATTTCATCGTGCATCTGGTCACTGAACTCGTCAAGAGTCTCGAGCGAACTTGCATTGGGGTCACGCAAGGAATCGAAGATGTGATTCAGCACACAGGAGACGCCGTAGGCTTGTCCTGATCGGAATGCATGATCTACACCACCCGCCCCGGGGTCTTCGGCACGCAATTCCATCATCACCTGTTGAGCATAGGCTGCGAGTGCACCATATACGGATTCCATGGCAATCCCGACAGCCGGGTTTTGATTCAGAGACGATTGCGTCGAAGACAAAGCGGCGTCGATGCATTCCTTGAATTTTGTAAACGCAGCGAGAGTATCATTGGCTTCAAGTTGCATTGCTTCGTTCATCAGAACCTTCCAATCCGTCATTGTAATCAAACTTGGGGGAACGTAGCCAGAACATAGAATTTGTCCGTTCCACAGCCCCCTTAAGGGGGCTTGTGAGTATCCGTGGGGTTCATAACAGGACGGTTGGTCGCGCGGCTACCCACGTCGAGGGAGTCATATGAAACGGAACACAAAGACCAACCCCGGCCTTCTCACCTTAATTGGTGATCTCAAGGCCCAAACACGGTCGAATGGTGCTCCGCTGTGGCGAGACGTTGCGCAACGACTTGAGAAGAGTCGCAGCAATTGGGCTGAACCGAACCTAAGCCGCTTGAGTCGCTATGCAGCGGATGAGAAACTCATTCTCGTTCCTGGCAAGCTTCTCGGTAGTGGTGACCTTTCGAGCAAGCACACCGTCGCCGCATACAGCGTTAGCACCTCGGCCCAAGTTAAGATTGAGGCTGCAGGCGGCGAAGTCGTCAGCATTCACGATTTGATGAAAAAGAATCCAACAGGCAAGGGGGTGTACATCCTTGGCTGAAGCAACAACGTTCGTTTACAATGCGGAGGACAAAATCCTCGGTCGTTTGGCAAGCATAGTAGCAAAGCAACTGATTTCTGCAACGAAAGCAGGTGAGGACACCCGTGTCATCATCGTCAATGCAGAGAAAGCGATTGTCTCAGGTAAGCGCACCAGTGTGATTTCTGACTACCGAAGTAAGTACGAGTTGAACCACGCCCGTAAGGGACCGTTTTTCCCTCGAATGCCAGATCAGATTCTCAAGCGCACCGTTCGCGGTATGCTACCCTACCAAAAGAACAGCAGCGGCCGTGCTGCACTCAAGGCATTACGCGTCGAAATCGGCACACCAACAAATCTGTCTGGTGACTTGCCTGATGGTTGCGAATGGGGAGATTCATCTAAGATCGAGCGTCCGCTCCCAGAGCGATTTGTCCGTTTGGGCGAAATCAGCAAGGAACTGGGCGTCAAAGTACGATGGGGAGTTGAATGAACATGGCGAAAAAGAAGCAGAAGCAAGCCAAGGTGGTCAATACATCTGGCAAGCGCAAGACCGCTATCGCCCGAGCCACTGTCAAGGCGGGCAAAGGCCGTGTTCGAGTGAACTCTGAGCCCATTGAAATTCTTCAACCTGAAATGGCCCGTAACAAGGCCATGGAACCTCTGACCATTGCTGGTGCAATGAACCGCCTCGGTTCTGTCGACATCAATGTGAACACCATTGGTGGCGGTCAGATGGGCCAGGTTGATGCCATTCGCACTGCGATTGCACGTGGACTTGTTCACTACAATGATGGTGCGGAGGGAATAGATGAGGAACTTCGTGATGAATTCCTTAGATTTGACCGAAGCTTGCTAGTGAACGATCCGCGCCGAAAGGAGCCTAAACACCAGATGGGCCGTGGTGCACGTGCCAAGTGGCAGAAGTCTTACCGTTGAAATGAGGTGAAAATGAAATGATAATTCCAGTACGATGCTTTTCTTGTGGACATGTAATCGGACATCTTTGGGAACGATATTCCAATGGTGTTGCAGAGGGCCGAGACGCCGGAGAGATGCTTAACGAAGTTGGCCTAGAACGCTATTGCTGCCGTCGAATGTTTGTCTCTCACATCGAATTGATTGACGAAGTTGCGCCATTCAGCGTGACTCGAAGGCAGGAGTAACACCGTTCATCTGTGAAAACAGATGTATTGGGCCCGTAGGTTAGCTTGGTCTATACTTGACGGCTGGGGGCCGTCAGACTCCGGTTCAAATCCGGACGGGCCCACCTCCGGTGGGCTCTGACCGCGAACGGGAGGGTTCAAACCTCATCCTGAACACCCTTGATTCCATGCGACAACGATGTTTCAGCATCCTCATCCTTGCAAGCCTCGTACTTGCCCCATTGCTCATGGCAGCGCCGGAGGCGCTGCGTGCACACACGCACGAGGGAGTTGTGTACACTTCTGACCAGACTTGGTCGGGCAATATGTCGCTTGGAGAAGATGTCACGGTTGCCAATGGGGCAACCTTGACAATTCAGGCTGGAACCCACATCAATGTCACTGAAGATGTGACGATTACCATCGAAGGTGATTTAGAAATTCAAGGTACTACGGGTCAACCCGTTGAAATTTGGGGTTCATGGATTGCCGATACTTCCATTCAGGCCCGTTGGCAAGGCTTCCTCCTTGATTCCGGGTCATCATCTACAGTGAGTCATGCCAATATCTCTGATTCTCGTGGTGGCTTTGATGTTGAATCAGGATCCACACTAGCCATTGATACAACCAACCTGACCGACACCATCATCGGAGTTTGGGCTAAAGGGACGCTCTCTGGCGATGGATTTGCATGTGATTCCGCAACCACTTCTTGCCTAAGTGTCGACGGATTAGCTTCACTCACAGACGTCACCTCAACACTCAGTGCAGAAGTTGTCCATGTCCACAACGGTGGCAATGCAAACGTAGGAACTGTGACCTCGTCAAACGATGCTGATGTCATCGTTCTCGACGACGGCTCGACTTTCTATGGTGAGGCGATTGCTTCTGGATTCACTCGACTAGTTCGTGGCAGTGGCTCTGTCACAGCCACAGTAAACCCTAGTTTGACTGGAGGAGGGACAGTCTTGGTTGAAGCCGATGCTCTCAGCGGCCTTGTGGTCACAGGCAGTTCATTCTGTGGCTCCGAATGTAGTGTGGATTCACTTTTAGTCGGTAGCGTAGAGGATATTGAATTCAGTTCCATCTATCTCATCTGTGGTGGTTCAACTCCTTGTATCGATGCTCGAATCGATGGTGAGCTGGCATTTGTTGGTTCTGGCTTTCCGATTAGCGAGATCGTTGCGAATGGTACCTTTGCTCGTCTTCGCGGCGATGGCACAGTGAATATTAACGAACTATCCGTGATATCGGGTAACGAATTATTCGACGTGTCGGGCTCTGGTGAGTTATCCATCTCGAGTTCGTCATTGAGATTCGAAGAGGGTGGTTCTATCTCCGGCTGGTCGGTAGAAATCGATGACACAATCATGCTAGCAGAAGAGAACGGACTCGTTCTTCTCGATGTACAAGCCTCCCTCTCATTGATTGAGTTGAATCATGATTTCTCAAGTTCAGACACGACTTCGGTCGGTCTACGCGCGGTATGGTCCGACGTCGTCATGGATGATGTCTCAGTGATGGGGTGGAACGAAGGCATCCGCTGTGAATCGGAGTGTAGCATCACTGGCGGCCATCTGACATCTGGAGGCGGTGGTCGTAACACTGGTAGTGGCATCACAATCGATGGTGGGACTGTGACAATCGATACTCTGGACACTTCGGCATCTGATGTGGGCATCGATGTTGTGGATGGCTACATCCATCTTGTTGAATGGAACATCGACATGGCTCACAGATCGTATGGAATCGAACTCTCTAACGATGCCAATGCAATCATTCGAGATATGCCAGGATATACATCCTCGGGGGCCTACGATGGATTTGGAGATGGCACCCTCCTTTGGGGATCATCTGAAACACCAAATCTGGCTGTCAGTGTCGAAGAGAAATTCACAGAATCCACCATCACAGTGACCGATTTGGTCGGCTATTCGATTGATGGGGCTTCAGTCCATGCACACGGATTTAGTGAAATTACCAATCCATCCGGCGAGGCAACTCTACCGCTGCTCACAAGCGGCTCCTTTGTCGAAGCAGAGGATTATGCCAGTGGCATGGGTTCCAGTGCAACACTATCCCCTCCAGGTGGAGAACTTCAGATCGCCATTGTTCCCGGAACGGGAGATTGGACGATTCCCTCAGGAGTAGATGCCCGATTGGTCAATGGTGACTTTGTATTGGATGGAGATTTGACCATTGAAAGCACCGCTTCACTCATGCTCATCGATGCAACGCTATCAATACCGGAAACGGCCAATCTGACTATTGAATCCAATGGCCAACTCAAGGGTGACAATGGGTCACTGCAAGGCGGCATTGGTTCGTTGACTGCCGGTGTACCGCTCACAGGAGAAGGGCAGGGTTTGACCATATCATCCTCACTGACATTCACGTGTTATGATCCATGGACATGGGTCGCAACTTCACTCACAGGCCCATTGCATCTGAATCAAGATTGTGAACTCATTCTTGATGGTGGTCACGTATCGGGAGCACTCACCGTCGACACAGATGCCATGCTGACACAACGCAGTCATCTCAAGGTCACAGTAATCGATGCAGGAAATTCAGTCGAAGGAGCTAATGTATCCATTGGCGGCTCTGTTCAGCAAACTGATTCTAATGGTGAAGTTGGCGCATGGTATACATGGAGAGTTGCCGATGAGAATGGAGAAACAGATTCTAGTAATTTGCAAACCATCGTCATCCAACACGCCAACGTCAATCGTTACCAATCCTGGAATTCAACAAGCAGCGCTGAGATGGAAGTGATGATTTCTACCGTGCCAATTGGTGCCACATCTGGATTAGTCAAACTGGAGACAATCTTCTCACCGTGGCATCTCGGAAGCGACCTGCTCGTCTCACCCGAGTCGACTTTGGAGATTCTACCTGATGTGGAACTTTCACTGGCCCCTGGTGCTGGAATCACCATTGAAGGAATCTTGCGCTCAGATGATGCTTGGATTGGAGGGACCGCTTCTGGGGGCCTCTCCGTTGGTGTAAATGGAAATTTGCAGATGTCCTCAACAATCTATTCCGGTGGTCCGATTTCAGTAGGAGATCAAGGTACTGCATCCCTGTCCTCAGTAACCATTTCGGATGCCCCGGTTGATGTGAGTGGTTCAGGATCCCTCGCAATCATCGGTGGTTCAATTTCTCAAACCGACATCTGTATTCGGGCGACGGGAACACTCAATATTGCTGGGACCTCGATTGAAAATTGTGGAATGTACGCGCTTTGGTCTACAGATGCATCTCTCTGGATTGTCGATGCAATCATTGGGCCTGGTAGTTCAAATGGAGCTTGGATTCAGCAGAGTTCAGGCCATCTATCGGGTTGGAACAGTACAACCTACGATGGCGATGGTCCGGCTCTCTACTTGCAGATGGTCGATGAATCCCTCACGGTCACCGACATGACCCTGTCTCCAGGAAGTGGCGAATCCGCTGTTCACATCGAACAAGCAGACGATTTCTTGTTCAGTGACTCAAGCATCACTGGTTCTCCGGGACTGTTGATTGAAAAGAGCGACATGCGTCTTCTCCGGGTCGATTTATTCGGTTTAGGTTCGGGCACTGGAATCACGGTCCATGGGACACCCTCAGCAGGCACAATAATCGAAGATTGCGACATCAATGGATACGCAACTGCGCTGCATTTAGAAGGCGGTTTAGAAGAGGCCGAAGGGGTTGGTGTCAGCATTGTTAATTCACATATTCATGCCACGACATCCATTGAATCCAACACACTTCCATTCACCTTACAAGGTGGAGAATTAGATGGCATTATTCGTATGATTGGCATGGAAAAACAATGGGCTGCAAATATTATCGATATTGAGGAGTT
Organism: Candidatus Thalassarchaeaceae archaeon; assembly: GCA_029942125.1. GTDB lineage: Archaea > Thermoplasmatota > Poseidoniia > Poseidoniales > Thalassarchaeaceae > MGIIb-P. Next base: position 16,431 of record JAPYUB010000029.1, read on the forward strand.
TGAGGCCAACATCACGGGCGATGCTACTCTGTTTGTTGCGCACACATGGACAGTGACTTCTCCCGACAATGTATCGATTGTCATGACCATCCCTGAATTTGATTTCACATTGGGTGAGCAACAACTCGAATGGGATAATCCATTACAGATTGCCATTATTCATCAGGCCTATACTGAGACGAGCATGACAGATGCATGGTATGGTCAGTGGACGGCCACTTCAGAGGGTTATCTGCCAGCCACAGGGCAGCTAGAACTCGACACCAGCGGCCAGCGTCTTTTATTGATTGAAATGAATCTGAACTCGGCCCCAATCGTGAGTATCAATGGGCCCGATTCTTTGGTCATCAATGCTGGACAACCGTTGAATTACAGCGCGACAGTAAATGACCCGAATGGGGACGATATCATTGAATGGGTGTGGGTCCTTGAGAATGGTGATGAGACGATTCTGATTGGCGACACGTCATCTGGTACATCATCGGATACCGATCAAGGAGAGTGGACCCTTCGTGTTACTGCAGTCGATGTTCACGGGGCGGAAGGTTCCGACACAATCGCAATCACGGTGAACCCTGCCG
>JAPYUB010000030.1 GCA_029942125.1 Candidatus Thalassarchaeaceae archaeon
GGAAATGCTTGGTGGGATGCTGAGAACAATCGATTTTGTGGCCCCGATGTCTTTGATGTGGATGATGACAATGACAACTTTCGAGACGATGTCGATCTCTTCCCACAGGACCCGTGCGCTCATCACGATACAGACAATGATGGCTTACCTAATTCTATTCGAGCCAACTGTGAGACGGATCTCATTGAGGATGATGATGACGATGATGATGGTGTGGCAGATTCTGAGGATATAGATCCCCTCGATCCGGGCGTTGGTCTGTATACCCAACCTGCGGGTGAAAAATCGTTGATTGTCACTCTCTGTAGCCCCGCAGTGGTCTTGACACTGGGAATCATCATTGTTTTCTCTACATTCGCCTACCTTCGCTTTAATGCTGATATTCGACGTGAAGATTGAGGTGTGGATTTGCAGACGGATCAAATCGCTATGATTGTCATAGCGATGACCGCTGCAATCGTGGTCATTGATGGTTGGAAATTGTACCGCGCCCAGCAGGATATACCCAATCTAGGTCAGTTTTCCACCGGTGGCATGGCTTGGCAAAGTCAAGCGAGTCAGGAATTAATTCGCAACATCACCATGCTCGGTGCAATTATCATCATGATCATTGCCCCTTGGTTCCTTGCCGAGAGAAGTGGAACTGCCATGCATTGGGTCCTCTTGTTCGATGCATTGCTTGCCATTCATGGGTGCTGGCTAGTGTTGCCAAAACGCTACGCAATCACCAAAGATGCGCTTTGGGCCGATGGATTTTCAGTTGATTGGAATCGCCTATGGTGGTCTGGATATTCAGGTGGTTCAAGCATCACTTTGCAGCGCAAGGGATGGTGGCGATTGGCTCCTCTTCCCTTGGGTGGGTCCGAAGAAGATCTCGCAGCAGCAGCCCTGAGAATTGATGCAATCATGATTGGTGAATGGGAAGTTCTCACCGATTTACTCGGTGAAGAAGAGTAGGTCTCAAGTACTCCCACGTCCCCGTAGGGGACGTGGAATGGATAGAAATTGGACCCGATGATGCCACATCGACGCGAATCGCTGCCCTAGCGGAGCAAATCGCCCATCACTCACATCTCTACTACAATGAAGCTACACCCGAAATCAGCGATACCGAATTCGATGCACTCTGGGATGAACTCAAGTCATTGGATTCGAATCACCCTCAACTCCGTCGTGTCGGAGCACCCGTGCCACCAGGTTCTGTGAAGGTCGTACACCGATTCCCAATGAGAAGTTTGGACAAGGCAACCAGCGATGATGAGGTCGCACATTTCGTTGCTGAGACGACGGCGCACGGGCGACGATTCGTAGCTCAGCCTAAGTTGGATGGAAGTGCCTTGAGTCTTGAATATCGACGTGGTCGATTGATTCGAGCGGCCACTAGAGGAAGCGGTGAGCGTGGCGAGGACGTCACCTCAAATGCGCTACGAATCCCCAACATTCCGGATCGTTTGTTGTGGGGGGGCGACTGTCACATCCGTGGCGAGGTGGTCATGCATCTCGATGTCTTCCGTTCTAAGTACGCAGATATCGCCCCTAACCCTCGAAATCTCGCTGCAGGAAGTTTGCGACAGAAGAATGTCAAAGCGGGCAAAGGAGACGCTTCAGATCTCACATTTTATGCCTATGACGTTCACTTCGTTCCCGATGAGGGGAAACACCCAGACAGCCCCGAAGCGCTCCAGTTTGAGAATGACAGCGAATCGATTGCTTGGCTGCGAGAGGTCGGCATAACACCGGCCGAAGAGGTGGTCATCGAAGGTGCTGAAGACGAGGATACGACGAAGTCATTGTTGGTAGAAACTGAACGCTGGACACAATCCCGAGCCACAGCATCATGGGAACTTGACGGAGTCGTATTCAAACTCGATAATCTTGCGAAACGCGAACTACTCGGCCAGACCGCACACCATCCACGATGGGCATTGGCGTGGAAATTCCCCCCCGAAGAAGCAACAACCGTTCTCCTAGGCATCGATTGGCAAACCGGACGCACTGGTGCGGTGACGCCTGTATCACGCGTTGCTCCAGTCGTGGTGAGTGGTGTCACGGTAGAGAACACGACGCTGCATAACGTGGGCGAGGTTGAGAGATTGGGGATTTCTATCGGCGATAAGGTCCGAATCGTCCGTCGCGGCGATGTCATTCCCAAGATCATCGAATCATTGGGTGCCGCTCAAGCCAGTGACCTAGAGAGTCGCTTCCACGCCAATGGTGAACCATTCACGGGTGGCTTGCCAGATTCCAAGCCCCCACAGATTCCGACCGATTGTCCCGAGTGTGATACCAAACTAAGATTGGATGGTGCCTTCTTGCGGTGTTCCAATATCTCGTGCCCGGCTCGTTTGACGCGTTCCATTTTGTATTGGTGTCGTGCGCTTGAGATGGACGGCATTGGTGAGAAACTCGTTGAGCAGTTGTGTGATGCCGGTCTTGTGAAGACGACCCCCGACATCTATCGGTTGACCTCTGAGGAATTACAGGGTCTCGAACGAATGGCGGAGAAATCAGCAACCAATGTCATGAATCAGTTGGACAGCACCAGGGAACTTGCTTTGGACATCTTCCTTTCAGCCCTAGGCTTACCGGGTATTGGCCCTGAACTGGCCACTGCATTCGCAGGTGAGATTTGCACGATGGCCACCCTCCTTACGTTGACGGAGGATGATATCGAACGTCTTGTTGCTATCGAAGGTGTAGGAGAGACGGTTGTACAGTCATTAATGTCTGGAATCATGGATCGTTCACAGATACTGGAAGATTTCAATCAGATTCTAACCATCACCGATGTGGCCAGAACTGAAGCTCCATCTGGCCCTCTTGTGGGTTTTTCATTCTGTATTACAGGAACACTCAGCCGTCCTCGTAAAGAAATTGCATTGAAAATCAAGGCGGCTGGCGGTAAGGTCGTTTCCACTGTTTCTGGAAAATTGGATTTCCTTGTCGCAGGTGAGAATGCTGGTACCAAACTGGAGAAAGCCACACGATTGGGTGTGAAGGTACTCAGTGAAGTTGATTGGGAAACGATGCTTCAACCGTAGAGCATTGCATTGCCCTCATCGTCACCCTGTTCTTCACCAGTGGTTCCTAATTTATGTTCCATCATCGCTTTAATTTGTGTCTCGATTCGCACCGCTTCTTCCAAAAGCGGTTCGGTATCGAGTTCAATTGTGGGGAGCAACTTGTTTAATTTCTCAATCACTCGTGCGGCTGCGCGTGCGTCAGGGATGCCCCCGGTAGCTTCGGCCATGATGCACATCATGTTCAGTTTTCGACGGCGTCCTTCACCGAGCAAAACTCCACTCATTCCAGCGATCATTCCAGCTTCAAGCAAAGGAATTTCTAACTCCTTGAGTTGTTCAATGGCCCAATCTGTTGCGCCTATTCCGAGTAATGTTTCATCGGTCTCGTCAGAATCCATGACCTCGTGGCCACTTTCTTGCTGATGGCTAAATGAATCGATGAGAACACCGGCTTGGAATCCTTTCTCGTGACTGTAATTGAGCAGTGCCTCAGCGAGAGGCAAACACATCTTGGGTGGAATTGGCGCTTCCGAGACGAGAACTACGACACTGTCGCATTGTTCCATATCGCAAACTGGTTTTCCAGCATACATGCGTACTGGTGGCATGGGTTTGCCTTCGTGAATCAATGCCACTGGAGGTAGCCGCGCATCGACAACACCGCCAATGAATTTGAGTTCAAGTCGCTCGATGAGGTAATGTGCAACAATACTACTCACGTGACTCACGCCGGGAAAACAAGAGACGACCAACGCCCCCTCTGCAATTGCATCATCTGATGCCTTGACTCGTGGTAACTCTCCCATGAACCACGCTCGTTCATCGGTGGTGTTAATGCTTGGGCTGAGCAGAGTAGTTACGCGGAGCCGTAAGGGGGTGCGAAGTAATGCCGATGAAACAATGGTCATATGACGAAAGAGGGCACCAACTCTCCCCCTCTTCATGGAACAATTTCGCATCATGCCCTCGAAAATTTTGGCTTTCAAGACAACGTTTACCTCGCAAGGCCGGCATGGCAAGCGCCATTGGTACCGCCGTACACAATAGCGTTGAAGATCTGTGTAATATCGACTTATCAGGTCGAGATGGAAATGAAATAGATTGGTTACCATCCACCGCTAATGCAATCTTAGAAAAACAATGGGAACAAGAGAAAGAGATCTTCCTGAAAACTCCTCGACATCCTCGATGGAAGCAGGAAGAATTCCCTCGCGCGCGTAAGTTACTCATCGGTTCATTGAACATTCTCTTCGCCAAGGCTCGTACCGGCAAAATCGCCCTCTCAGAGGTATCCATTGACACTTGGTTGAACATCCAGGAGATGATTCTCGCAGCCGAGGGAACGCTCCGCACATCCTGTGGCCGACTGATGGGCCGCCTCGACTTATTGGTCTCAGATTATGACGATGAGGGTAACGTGGTCGGTTGGATTGTGGCCGATTTGAAGACCGGTAAACCACCGGACGGCGAGTTGTATGATACCGTGAGCAGACAACTTCGCTTCTATCGTGACATTCTGTGTGAAAACAATCCGGATCATCCCCCTGTACGTGCTGAAGGATGGTATTCCAACGGTTCCGTTGTGTTCGAAGCTGAGGGCCCTAGTGTACTGCCTGAAGCCTTTGAGGCATGGGAGGCAAGCAAAATCACTAACACGCCCATGGACGCAAAACCAAATGAGCAGGCCTGCTCATTTTGTGAATGGAAGGCTTGGTGTCCGGCATGGTTGTGGGCACAAGCACAGGGGGAGATGAAACCCAATGGTATCTTCAGAGATATGGTTGCCATTCTTGAGAAAGTCCAAGTTGAAAATGGCATTTGCCTCGTTGAACGCATGGCTCCAATTACTGACACTGGTGAACTGGCGCCTACAGGTCAACGTGCGGGGGCGGTATTCGCAGGGCAGGCTCTTGAACGATTGCAAGCCTTGGTCGAAGAAGGACACACAGGGCCGGTGTTCCTCGGAGGCGTTCGCCTAGATGGCGAAACATGGAAACTTGGAGATTGGTGCGATGTCCTTCCTTGGTCGCCGTTGCTTGAGGGACGTAAGCGAGATTAAGAAACATCACGAAACGTGGGATTGAAGAGCCCACACCCTTCTTCGGCAACATGGAAGGTGGTAAGTCCGGCAAGCGTCGTCGCGGCCCCCCCGAGTCTAAACGCAAGCGTTCTCCACCATCTAGTGCTCCTTCTGAAGAAGAAAACGAAGGTGGCGAATGGTACGATGATGTGGTCGATGAATCTCAACCCAGAGGCGGTGGTTTCGGTGGATTTTCAGTCAAACGCCCACAGATGTCGAGCACAGATCAGGTGGAAGGCCAACAATTGGAACGTTACTTCGAAAAGCAGTATCACGATAAATCGGAGCAGAAGCGAGAGAGCATTGAGGATTACTGGGGGCAGACCGAATCTGAGTTCAGTATTGCAACACTGCTAAATGGATACAAAACGCTTCTTCTGGGAGTACAATCATTCATGATCGCCCTTCCAATGATTTTGGTATCAGTGGGATTAGTTTCGGTTGGACAAGGGTTTCTTGATAGCATGGATGATTCAACCGGTGCACTTCTGAACATCATCATGACTTTCATTGCTATCTGTTTGACAACCATCGCTCTGATTCAGATAGTAGTATCTGCAGTCAACCAATCACTACGAGAGAGGGAAATTGCAATTGATGGAGCCGATATTCCCCTGCTTGGTTGGATGGATTCTCTTCGCTTGTCGACTCGTCTGTTCACCGAGGTGATTTTGACGTTTATGTTGGTCTGGGCCATTGAAATTCTTGGTCTCTATATGCTTGCAGGAGCCATGCCGGATTTGTCCATGCCATCCCTCGATCCAGACAATCTTTCTGCAGGGACTGTGTTCTACATCTTGGGCGCAGTCGGTTCCATCTTCGTCATCATTGGCACCATTCCATATTCGATTGAAGCAACCATCAAGCGCTCTTGATTCAGTCGTTTATCTCTGCATGTAGTGCATTGACAGCTTCGACTTCAAGTGGACCCGCTGATGAACCCAACCAATTCAGATAATTCGCATCAATCCGCTCGATTTCCGCAATGGTTCTGCCTCGATTCCGCCCCCGTCCGATAACCATTCCCGTTTGCGTGATTTTCAGCCATCCATGACTGCCAAACACCGGTTCCAAATCGTCGAGATCAGGCCCTAGATTTTCGGTGGTTTTGTCCCTCCGATTTGAACCACTGGACCAATCGGGAATATCTTCGACCGCACGTCGAAAATGTTGTGGATTAGCCGCCATCATCTTGTGTAGCAATAGTAGCGTAGCCGCTGCATCAGCGCCAGCCGTGTGTGCCCTTTCTAGTGAGATTCCAAATCGTTCACAGAGGGCCGCCAAGTTGTGTTTGGGTGGAATTTTGAGTTTACGTGCAATCTTGAGAGTATCTAGAATCGCTAATGGTGTTGGCATTGGTTGACCTGCGCGAAGAAACTCTGAACGAAGGAATGGCCAATCAAATCGTTCCACATTGTGTCCGACAATCACAGCGCCCTCCATGGCAGCTGAGATTTCTGCGATGTATTTACTGAATTGTGGGGAATTTTTGACATCGCTGTCATGGATCCCATGAATCCGTGTTGTCTCCATTGGGATTCTCATCTGTGGATTGACCAACTCCTCGAGATGCATAGAACTTCCATCCGCATCACATCCAATCAGAGCATATTGCACAATCCGATGTTTCTTGTTGCTGATTCCAGTGGTCTCTAAATCGAATCCGAGTACACGATACCCGACCAGAGGATCTGCTGCCATGGAACCGAATGGAATCGCGACGTCGCTTGAACCCTCTCATTCGATAATCGCCATCGGACTTCTACGAAGCCCCAGAAATGTGTGATTTGAATAGACAATGAATCGTCACTCTTCTAAAGGAGAATGCAGGGTCGACCAAATATGCTCAACTCAGGGTCGATTCAGTTTGCTTCTCGTCGCCCCCTGACTCTGCTTGTGATTGCGACCATGCTCTTGCCGATGCTTGCAGGTTGCACTGGCCTGGGTGGCCCCCCAGAACCCAATGCCAGAGTCGAAGCCGACCGCTCCAATATCAACGAAGGAGAGTCGGTCAATTTCGATGCTCGTGCCTCCACATCTCCAGAGAGTACCATCATAACGGGATATAGTTGGGATTTTGGTGATGGCTCAAAGGCTGAGACCGTTCAAGGATACACAAGTCATGCCTTCGCTGATGCTGGTTTATACGAGATTAGTGTTACAGTTGTCAACGATCTTGATGGCGACGATACGGCCACAACGTTGCTTACTGTCAATGGTTTCCCGAAGATTTCGCTCTCCATGCCTACCGCGATTCGCACCGGTGACATTGTCACACTGGATGCCTCAACTTCATCGGATCCTGAAAATGGTGAATTAACCACTGTCTGGGATTTGGATTGGAACGTAGATAGTGACAATGATGGAGATGCAACCAACGACAATGATGCGATGGGCGCCGTCCATCGATTCACCCCATATGAAAGTGGAAATTACACAGGTTCTGTGACGGTTACCGATGAATCTGAAGCAAGTGCGACACGGATGTGGAATCTCACCGTTCTTCCACGAACATATCAGGTCATTTGGGAGGAGAAGACAGTCACTTACGATTGGGATGGATATCTCGAACAAGGGCACTTCCACACAATCACCCACATGCCGGGTGAAGAAGGCCGCATCATGTCGTTCAATGCGACGTTGACACTGGCTATGGACATCCTTCCAATGATGCTACCTCAGGATAATTTCTCTCTTACTGTTGATGTCCAAGATGATGATTGGACACAAATGGTTCGAACCGAACAAGGCAATGTCACTCACAACGCATCGGCTTCGATGGAGTATCTCAATCTCAATCCGAATTCACAGGATGCATACAATCTCAGTGCCGATTCCTTGGAAGAGTTGATTGCGTTGCTCGACTCACAATCCGGTGCTGGATTCGGTCAAGGTGACTGGTTGTGGATTATCGAAGCTGAAGAAGCAGATCCGGACTTCCCCGTTGATGAAGTAGATCCTGATGGAGGCAATGAGTGGGAACTTGTTGTTGAAATCACATTCCTCGTCCCACGCATCAGTGAAGTGGGCGTCTAATCGAGCCCCCTCGCATGGGAAGCGATTTGAACCCCTATCGTCTCGACAGGGTTGATGGTGACCTCTATTGACATCAAGAAGGTCTCAAGCAGAGGCAAGGTTGTCATCGATTTGGATGTCTGGATGAACGATCCTGACGACTATAATTTCTCACCTCGCGTTACACTTGTGGGCAATTCAATTGAATTGCGTGAACCCAGTCATGACGGCGTCCTTGCAAGTATTGAGTTGGATGATGATGCCTTGCAATTAGCAGAACGAGATCGTGTGGTCGAAGCTCGAATTAAATTCAGTGTACATGGTATGCATGGAACATTGACTCACAAGACCCCAAACCCTCGAACTGGCCCCAAATCGAAGAAACTCGCTGAGCCACGATGGAAGGTTATGCTGCCATTGCAGTAAGCGGCTCTAGGAATGGGGCCCCTGGGGGTCCCCCTATATTTCCTCATATACCTCCGTGGACACATAGATAGTATGGCTAAAGGAGCACAGAAGGCAGCAAGGCTACGCCGTCTGAAAGAAGAGATACTCAATTTCGTCAGTATTAACCCAGGATGTACAGCCTCGCAGATCGTTGCATGGTTGTCTATTGATTTACGAATGAAGAATCACGGACTCACACCACGCAAGATTGGATTTTTCATCCCACGTTACTGTAAAGAGTTGATTTGGAAGCAGGATTCTATGACTGGCAAGCGAATTTACACCAACAAAGTGTGAACCGTTCTGATTAAGTCAAGGTGCCCAGTGGACCGCTCGCTGGACCCATAGTGTAGCCTGGATATCACTGGGGCTTGCGGAGCCTCAAACCCGTGTTCGAATCGCGGTGGGTCCGCCATCTTCTTCTCAGAGATGCGTTAGCCAGTACCATGGCCGTCATCCTCAGACGCCGGGTTGATTTCCCGATGATTGATCTTGCACAAGTCGTATTTTATCCAGAATACTTTGATCTAGCCCATCGTTTCTTTGAGGAATCTTGGGAGAAGATTTGTGGGATATCATATCCAATCATCACTCAGGAAATGCACCTTGGCTTCCCCGCAGTCCACACTTCAGCCGATCATCTTGCACCCCTACGATACGGTGATGAGGTAGTCTGTAAATTGTGGATTGAATCGGTCGGGAATTCTTCAATCGTGTGGCGTTATCTATTCTACAATCAGGATGAGGTTCTCTGTTGGGATGCACGCGTAGTCACAGTTTGTGTTGACATGAACACTTTCGATAAAATCGGAGTTCCCGATGAGCTTGCGGATTCATTGAGGAAATGTACCGAGGATTAAGGAGTGTCGAAGCCGAGGTGAACACATGTCAGACGAAATCGGTTCTGTCATGATGGATGGTGAGGAAGAACTCGTCATGCCAACAATTCCCATTCGCCCAAACAATGCCATTCCGGTTGCGATTGGCATTCTTCTCATTCTGGGCTCTATCCTCAGTCTTTTTCTGGCAGCTGGCAGCGCCGCCGTCTTTCTGGTGGATGACGAATTGAGAGCAGAAGGAGGCTTCACCGATGAGCAAAACCGGACCTTCGACATGATGAAAGAAAGCGGCATGGCGACAACTTTCACCGTATTGTATGGGTCAATGGCGCTGGGTTTGATGGTCGCAGGTGTCATGCTGATTCGAAAGAATCCGCTCGGCGTCAAGGTCGGCATGGCTGCAGGATCGATTTTCTTTATCGCTAACATCGTCGAGACAGTCTGGATTCATATGGTGGCAGAGGATTACGGATTTGAAGCAACGATTGGTGGCAGTATCATCATGGAATTCGCTTGTGGAGCGTTCTGCATCGCTCTGCCTCTGGTCGCCGTTCTGATTCCCGAAGGACGGGCCGCTCTTTATCGAGAATCGGTCACACTCGATTCGATGCCACTCACATATGGCGAAGAGGAATGATTAGCCTTCTTTCGGCCATTTTTTGGTGAGGGCTGCGCGTAGATCATCGTTCATCTTCGCATCCCACCAGTTGGCGCCTCGCCATACAGCATAGCGACCGCGGATTCCTCGAAGATCTGCACCTTCCATCCGTGCATTCTGGAAATTGGCCAAACCAAAACGAGCTTTTTTCGCCTTGATATTGCGCATGTCAGCGTTGTCGAATGCCGCCTTCATAGCATTGGTTCCAACCATCGAAGCATTTTGTAAATCTGCTCCAGAGAGATTGGCACCCTCAAGGTCGGCTCCATCTAGAATGGCTCTCCGAAGATTTGCACCCGAAAGATCGACACCTCGCAAATCGTGGCCAATGAACGATTGGAAGGAAAGGTCCGCATTGGGGCCAATTTCAGTCATTGCAAATCCTCAGGCACCTGAGCGGCGATCCAGATGCGCTCGCCCTTCAGGTGTGAGTACAGCATATCGATTCTTATCGGATGTGCCAGGAGGGCAAGAAATGAATCCACGTTCTAAAAGTCGATTCAGATAGAGTGACAAATTGTCCGGTGCATTCAAGCCACTGTCATCGAAGAGTTTCTTGAGCACGCGGGGGGGTGAATCATCCACACCTTCGACATCACGTAGGTATTGAATTGCTGCAAGTACCTGATCCGGCTTCTTGGTCAACGTACTGTTCACAATTAATGAATGGAAGGCAGAACCCCGCTCGGGCATCCCACTCTTCTTGGCCGCTTCAACAGCGGCAGCGATTGCGGTTTCACGCGCGCTGCGAACCTTGGCGATGGCCGTAGACCATTGTTCTCCTTCACGGATATCCATCAATTTTGCATCCACCTCTCTCTGCGATCCTGAGATATCGATTTCAACATCGCCTACTCGAATCAGCACACGGCTATTTCCAGTTCCTTCCGAACCCTTCACTAAGCCGTCACCTAACCAACTCCAACCAGTCGAGGGGTTATTTTAATCGTTACGATGGTAACTTTGTGAAATCAAAAACCAAACCTTTGAAATATACTATGTTTTCGCCGATTCGGCGTCAAATGTGGGTATTCATAATCTAGATTTTTTCAATCTTCACGCCGAAGGCGACATAACCCCCTGATATCGTCCGCAGGTTCGATGCCCCCAGCGCGCCCCCATGCGCAGGCGAGCGCTACGCGCTCGGCCATTCTCGCCCTGTTGATGGTTTTGAGCCTATTCTCGTCGATGCCCATTGGGTCTGCTGACCCCCTCTCCGGTACGATTGATACCTTTGCTAATGGGAGCATCAGTGTAGAGGTTGCAACCAACACACAATCGCCCTCGCCGGTCAATTTGACCATTCTGAGAAATACGACAATCGACAGTTCAAGTTTCCACATCAGCTACGATGTCGAAGATGCATCTCCAGGTTCCCTCACAGTGGATGTCGACAGCGATGGCCAATATGAGTGGCATCTGGGGGGAAACGGTGATGGTCGCGTCGGGGAGCAAACCGAATTCGATAATGGTGCATCATCGACCTCGATTTTCGCGAATGGCAATCAGACGTGGTTATCGACCGGTGAATGGCGATTACCAACATCTGCGATGATGGATTCATCAGAAATTACCATTGGATTCACTCCAAACCTAGGTGCTCAATTCAGTGCAATCGGTGCGGTTACCGATCTTGCAGTGGGAGATATGGATGGAGATGGACTAGACGACGCCATCTATCTGGTTCCCGACCACATCAGTAGCACCAATGGAACTCCTTGGCCACATATCGGTTGGTTGAAACTGAGTGGCTCCTCGATTGTCACTAATTGGACACCGACCTGTTTTGATGCCGATGAATTGATTCTCGGCGATTCAGACAATGATGGGAGGACAGACATTATTGCGGTTGCTAGTGATGTGGACACCCTCTGCCCCCACTTTTCAGGCAACAGTTGGTCGCAATCAATGAATATCACAATGAGTAACAAATTCGAAGATGCTCTTCTGGCAGATTTGGATGGTGACGGCCAAGATGACTTGGTCTTCATCGATGCCGATGGGACACTGGGCATGCGTTCATTCAGTGGCGGTGTTTACACGAGTGCAATCACCGCGACAGTACCTACGGGGAGTCAGATTCCCGGGCAAGACAATTTCATTCACGTCGGGGTTGGTTCTTTCTATGGAACTAATCAGTCCATCATCGTCGGTGAAACGGATGCGATGACCGCTTACAATACATTTTGGAATTTCTCAAACAACAATTGGCTTGCAACAATGCAGAACTTTGAGTGTACAAGCGGCCCCTTCGAAATTTTCGATTGGAATGCAGATGGATACCAAGATCTGATGGGTCCATCCAATGCAGCAGCTTGTATGGCTTCGTGGAATGGTTCAGCGTGGGACACAACCTCTTCAAATTTTGTTGGATTGTCGAATTACAGCGTTGCTGACCATGATGGAGATGGAACAGTCGACGTATTTCGGGCCATCGAAGGTGCTCCTGACGGTTCGGACGGCACTCAAACCGGTTCAGTCGATATGCATGTTTTCGATGCTGATGGCGCGGTGAACTCGACCTCAACCTCGTTCACTCCGCACACTTCTCCTCGCGACATCGTTTTCGCGGATTTAGATGGAGATGGATTGAATGAGCAAATCATCGCTGCGGGCGAGGCCTCCCCGGGCTTGTTCATTGGTGCGTGGCACACACTGGAATGGGATCTTGAAGGAGACGGCACGAACGAAATGGAGGTGTCCGGATATGCGAATTCGACCAACCCATTGAGTCAATCAGATATGGGTTTGCTGATTACCAGTATTTCCTCTGAATTACTCAATGTCGGGATCACTTACGATCAGTATGACACACCATGGAGCACGATGGATCCGGTGGCTCGCAGTATGGGTGCAGGCACCATCACACAATCCGCACTGAACATGTCCTACACCGCCACCTTTGTCGTCGAGACGAATCCTACCAATGGCAATCTCTCGAATGTGCTCAATGGCTTCATGTTGCTGGGAACGGGAGACATCGAGGTTCCGATGGATGTCATTTGCACACTAAATGGCACGGTAACCCTCGATTCATTGGACATCTCATGGACAGAGGGTACATCCAACATACAAGCCCCTCCTGCCCCCGTTCTAAGCCTCTTTGATTTCAACTACAGTCAGGTCAGTCTGATGTGGACGAACACGACGAGCCCATCGGATTTCGTCACCTACCAGTTGTTCCGAGCACCGACAAATTCCCAGATTTCTATCAATCAACCTCTGATCGATACACCCGTCAATGGATATCAGGATACAGATGGTGTGACCAATCAAGAATGGGATTATGCAGTCCGTTCCGTCCACAATTTCGGCATCACATCGACCATTTCCAACATCATTACTGTGGATGTCCCCGATGTCCCACCCATATACGACACCACCCCACCTGAGCCGGCAATCGTCAGCCTTGCCGATGTACCCAATGATAGCGGCGGCGTGTTGAACCTCTCATTCACACCTTCTCCATCCATCGATTTGGCCTACACGCTGTTCTTCGTTCAGAACTCAGCCTTCACCGATGCTACGGGCCTAACTCCGTACGCCAACATTAGTAGTGGCGATCCGACCACTTCAATGCTCATTTCTAGTCTCACTGATGGAGAGGATTACTGGGCTGCCGCGGTCGCTGTGGATGGTGATGACAACGCTTGGTGGAATGTGTCCGCGACCGGACCTGTTCATTCGACCAATGACACCGTTCGAGCTAGTACTTTGACGCTTGACGTCACTGGGGATGGAGTGTACGATGATGGCACAAATAGTGGCGTGTATTTGCATGCGGGCTCGCCATTCTCGGTCTCAATGCAATTGTCTAGCGAAGGGTATCCTCTATCTAACGAATCGGTTAATCTGACAGTCACTTTGGATGGCGCTTCATGGTCTACCACATTGATCACTGGCATCACCGGTTCAGCAACAAAAAATTGGGGTGATTGGATCGCCTTTGTCGACGAATGGGAAGCTCACGGTGGCACTGGTCAAGTGAGTGTCTCATGGAGTGGCGGCTCCCTTGGAGTCGGTGGCCAATCGATTGTGGGGGTCAGCAACAGTTCTGACATCGTCACTACTGTAGATGCTACGTTGTCGACCAATTCACCTTCAATTCAACTTAATGGCGAAGGCATGGGAATAGCCCATGCCAGTGCCACCACTACAGCGAGTACTGAACAGGCGGTCATCGCCGGCATCCCCCTCGTTTGGCAACTTGGCAATGGCACCCAGGTCTTGGGCGACTCTGGCATGGTTCAATTCGATGGCACCGGTATGGCCACGGTAGATGTGGATTATTCCACAGGTGGATGGTTGGACATGACACCGACCACACCATGGTGGCTTTCTCTCACTCCAACCACACTTCGAATTGATTTGTATCCACCACCCCCTGTGGGTTGTACCGATTTAGCCGCCAATAATTTCGATGAGATCGCACAATTCGATGACGGGTCCTGTACCTATGACACTCCTCAACTGGTCTTCGTGAATATCACCTGTGACGCGACATGGGAAATTTTTGACAACAGTACACAGGCGATGGCCGAACTCAACTCCAATTCACTGCACTGTACTCTGACGAATGAGAACAATATCCACATCTTTGCTAATATCGCATTCTCTTACAGTCAATCCACACCATTGTTTGTCGACAATCTTCCGAGCAGTGAAGTGAACATCGCCCCCAACGAATCGCTGGCCTTCACCGTATCACCCAGTCCATGGTCGATTGGACCAGCACCCCCCAATGGAACAGTCAGGGTCGACATCGACATGTCTGCTCCCGATTGGCTTGGTGTTTCTGATTACCGAATTATCGCGTATGGGTTCATTCAATTCAACGACACTATTGATGACTCAATCAATGGCGGCGAAGACCCGCAGGGAGAGGCAGGAGATGCCGAAGAAGAGGATAACCTCATGCTACTCATTGCGATAGTAGGCGTGGTCCTTGCGATTCTCGGATTCGTAGGCCTGCGCATGGCAATGCGTGATGAAGACGACGACGACGATGAATCCTTCGAAGACGAAGAGTGGCAGCCCAAAACCCAGAAGCAGGTACGCACTCAACCGGATATGGATGACATGCCTACCGGGCGAAGCCTCGATGAATTGACCACAAAGGGTAGCACGATTTCGATGACCAAGCACAAGCGTGTAGATCGTCGTGCCGGTCAACGACCTGCATCTGTGATCGAGGCTCTAGAAGAAAAATCCACTCAAACTGAAGATTGGGATTACACCCAGGATGAGGACTACCACATCGATGATGATGGAGTTGAATGGTGGAAGGACGAGGTTGGTCAATGGTGGTACAAGTATCCCGAGGATGAGGATTGGGAAGCCTTCAATGAATGAGCGACGGGTTCTTGAGGCATAGAAGGAAGGTGGATTCGATGACGGGTGATGGATACGCATTGGTCCTGCATGGGGGTGCGGATGCCTCCAAGCTCGGAGGGACCGCAGTCTGCGGGTTTTCCAGTACTGGAATGGTCGGCGTCATTGCTGCCAGCCACATGATTCGCGCCTGGGATTTAGAACAGATGGGTACGGTTCTTGATGAGAACTTCCCCGCCATGGCTCTTGTCCAAGAATCGATTCCAAAGCACCCGGTTCGCGTCTATCAGGGCGATGGCATTGGTGTATTCACCTCAGAGATCCAATTCCCTGCCGCTTACGATGTCAAGTTCGCCGAAACGGTTCTCAAATGGTTTGTTGAGGGTGGATTTGATCGTCTGATTATCATTGAGGGTGTGGTACCCAATGAGATTGGTCAGAAAGAAGAGGGCGACCTTTGGGGTGTGTCCAGCCATCCGCTGGGTCGCAAGGCTCTGGCGGCTGCAGGCGTGTCTCGCATGAAGCAAGGAATTGTCTCCGGAATTGCAGGTTACTTGCTTTCAGAGGGCGACCGACGCGGATTGAACATCACCGCACTGCTCGTCGATTGTAATCCAATGTACCCTGACGCGCGCGCGGCTGCTTTCGCGACTGAGGCTGTGAGTGAACTGGTAGACCGGGAGATTCCGTTGGGTGAGTTGTTGGAGGATGCACGTAAGATCGAAGACAATGTCCGTGAGATGTTTGAGCGGTCACAATCTATGCTACCTGCTCCAGAAGGTTACAATGTGAGTCAGTCCCAAGACGACCCCATGGTCAATTGAGCACAGGGTAGTCACTGCGTCAACCCTCAATGCAACCTGCAACAACCACTGTTTATCCATTGAATTCTATGCTCAACCCATAGCGACAATTCAAATCGTGATTCCTGCATCAATTAATGCATTCTCTACGAATTCTTTGGAGCGATCCCAAGTAAATGGGATTTCAACTAGAACAATTTCTACTAATTTACAAGCATCTCTCTTTTCTTGGTCCCTTCTTTGAATCTGCTCAATTTTTTGTGATTCATTGACCACTCCTCTTCCACCCCAAAACCCTTCGAAATGATACTCTCCTTGG
Source organism: Candidatus Thalassarchaeaceae archaeon (assembly GCA_029942125.1). GTDB lineage: Archaea > Thermoplasmatota > Poseidoniia > Poseidoniales > Thalassarchaeaceae > MGIIb-P. The sequence goes on from JAPYUB010000030.1 coordinate 16,516, forward strand.
TAT
>JAPYUB010000031.1:0-9688 GCA_029942125.1 Candidatus Thalassarchaeaceae archaeon
CTGCACAACCACGTTCAATCACGAGCGCTTCCATCGTGGAGTCGCGCAATCCGCTGACATCGTTGACCATGTTGGCGCCCGCGTCGAGTGCAGCTCCAGCAACATCAGATCGGCGCGTATCGATGGAAATAAGACCATCTGGATTGGCTTGGCGGAGTGCTTGGATGACAGGGATTACCCGATCAGTTTCTTCAACTGAATCAACTAGCGTTGCCCCGGGGCGTGTCGATTCACCACCAACATCCACCCAATCTGCACCCGCAGACCACATTTCTAATCCGCGTTTGACTGCTTCATCTACATTGACCCTTGAGGCCGCATGGAACGAATCTTGAGTGACATTGAGAATCCCCATCACCCTACACCGCCCATCAGGGCGGCGTCTCAGAAAGGGTCGCAAGTCGTCCATGTAAGTCCTCGGTGGGATGGTATGGTTTATGATGTGTGGAGAGGGCGTTGTGGTCTCGTGGTAGGCGTAGGTGAATCTCAAAGCATGGCACTTGTGCCATCTGACGCGGCTGAATTGGAAGCCATCCTCTCGCTATCAGATCTCGAATCATACGGTGATGATGCATCTGCCCCAACAGCAGACACGCTTGAACTCGCCGAATCAATATTACAGAGATTACAGCCACGGGACCGACTTGAAATGAGCGAAATGGTATACCGGAACGCTGTCGCTTCTGGGGTTCTTCTGATGGCCGTCACTCTGTTTTGGTGGTTAACTGTCAATGTCTTTGGTAACGAGTTGGGTTCGGCTGAGGCCGAACTTTCTCTCATATTCAGTCTGAATTACAAATGGGTCGCTGCAGCCGTCCCTGCTCTGGTCTTTATTGCCACATCTCTGATGAAGTTGTCAAGGGAGAGAAGTCAGCCTTGGCCGGGCCTTGTTGCGGGCTCCATGCTCATCCTCGCCTTGTTCATGGCGATTGAACCGATTGGCCATCTCGCCTTTGGTGATGCCGCTGCCGTCATGCTTCTACATTCGGCTAGACTCATAACTCTCGGTGTGATGGTACACTACTGTGCCTCTATGTTCCTCGACGCCTTGCTGCTGCGTTGGGTTCGTGACCTTCTAGCCAACTTCCCCGTCGACATCTCGCCTTTGGGCGGTGCTCCAGCCGAGGGACAGGCTGAAGAAGCGGCGTCTTCGGCTTGAATCCGTGCGACCCGACGTCACGGTGGTCCGTCTTGGGCACCGACAGCAGCGCGACAAGCGTATCACCAGTCATCTGGGCCTGACGGCCCGAGCCATGGGAGCCAACCACTTCGTGCTGTGCGGTGACGAGGATCAAGGTGTATTGGATACATTGTCAGATGTCACCGACAACTTCGGAGGGGATTTCTCTTCTGAGCACCATCCTAAGCCTATGGGATTCCTAAGGCATTTCACCAAACAGGGAGGACACATCGTCCATCTCACGATGTATGGCGAGCCTCACGACACGGTAACCTCAACCATCCCCACTGATGGACCGATTGCAGTCGTAGTAGGTGGTGCGAAAGTACCCGGGGAGATCTACAAACTTGCGGATTACAATATTGCCATAGGACACCAACCTCATTCTGAGGTGGCGGCATTGGCTCTTTTCATGTCAGAACTTATGGATGGCGTTGCCGGGCCTGAACAATTCCCCGGCGCCCGTCTGGAGATTCAATCACACCCCTCTGGCAAGGTCGTCATTGACCGGAAGGAAGATTCGGAATCATCTTAATGATTATAACCGGATTTCAGGGAGAGTCCTAGGGTGCGAGGGTGACGGTAACAGGGGGCTTCTCTCCCGGTTCTGGTCAACTCGGCGTTTCCAAAGCCTTCATCGCCCGAGATGCGGCTGATTTTCTACTTCCTGGCTCACCTTCTCATGAGCATGCAGAAGCGAGCGGTCGTGGTGTCCTTCTGCTGGCAGATGGTTCTCGTCACGAAGGTGATTTATTCGGTGCTGCAACGATTGCAGAAGGAGAGTTGGTTTTTACAACGAATATGACTGGATATCAGGAATCTCTGACCGATCCTTCCTTTGCAGGACAGGTGTTGACATTCACGTGGCCGTTGTTGGGCAACTATGGGATTGCCCCGGGCATCTCAGAATCGGCTGGAGTGTGGCCAAGGGGTGTGGTTTGTCGCGAACTTATGATGGAACCTGACCATCGACATTGTATCGGCACTGTACACGACCTTCTCTTGGCACATGGTGTCCCAGGTATCTCCGGCATCGATACGCGATCTGTCACTCGACGCGTGCGTGAGTATGGTGTCATCCTCAGTATCTTTGGACCCATGGAGAAGGAAGCCGAGATGTCGGCGATTCTCAAAGACATGGAATCCCCTGATCTTGCTGATTTGGCCGATGAGGCCAGTCGAGACGACCCTGTATTTCTCAATGAAGGGGCGACTGATGAAGAAGGCAACCTTCTACCTCGTGTCGCAGCTCTTGACTGCGGAATCAAGTACAACATCCTGCGAGAACTCTGTGCTCGCTTCGAGGTCCTCTGGTGTCCACCTGATGTTGATTGGTCCGAGTTACGCAGCACCTTCCAAATCGATGCGCTGTTCTGCAGCAATGGACCCGGTGATCCCGCTCATCCAGGAAAAGCGACGGATGCACGCCGTACACTTGCGCAAGCGACCAAGGAAGGCGTTCCGGTCATGGGTATCTGTCTGGGTCACCAATTGATGGGTCTGGCCAGTGGTCTTCGAACCTACAAATTACGATACGGCCATCGAGGTGGCAATCAACCAGTTCTAGATCTTCAAACTCAGAAGGTTAGCATCACCAGCCAGAATCATGGTTTTGCTGTGGAGGACCCTGTCAAGGGTATGCTTGCACCCCACCCCTCAGGGGCAAATTCTGGTGAAGTGGACAATTTGACTGGTTGCAACGTTGAGGTGCGATTCATCAATGCCAACGATCGCACGGTCGAAGGATTGGATGTGAAGGGCCGGCCGGCCTTCACCATTCAGTATCATCCCGAAGCTTGTCCAGGTCCTCACGATGCCAATCCACTGTTTGATCGATTTGAGAATCTGATTGCCGAACACATGGAGGTGAAAGCTAATGCCAAGACGCGATGATATCCAGAAGGTGATGATTCTGGGCAGTGGCCCTATCCGCATTGGGCAAGCCGCTGAATTCGATTTCTCTGGCTCACAAGCCTGTCGTGCTTTGCGTTCAGATGGATTTGAGATAGTTCTGGTCAATTCCAATCCTGCGACCATTCAGAACGACCCCGAGATGGCTGATAGAATCTACATCGAACCGCTTCTCCCCGATGTTGTCAAACGTATCCTTGAGATTGAGAAGCCCGATGCGTTGCTGGCTGGAATGGGCGGACAGACCGCCCTCAACATTGCCAGCAATCTGGCCCACAGTGGGGTTCTCGCTGAATTGGGTGTCGAACTCATCGGTTGTGATCTTCGAGCCATAGATGAGGCCGAGGATCGCGATTTGTTCAATCAGGTATGCGCTGAAATCGACCTCCCCATCTCTAAAGCCATGGCTTGCAATTCAATCGAGGAGGTTCTCGCTGCCGCCGATGAACTTGGAAATTACCCGATTCTTATTCGCCCAGCCTTCACATTGGGTGGATTGGGCGGTGGCACAGCATGGAACACCGGTGAATTAGTTGAAATTGCTAGCCAAGGGATTCTTCATTCTCAAATTGGACAAGTACTGATTGAAGAGAGCATTCTCGGATGGCAGGAGTTCGAGTATGAGGTCATGCGCGATGCCAGTGACAACTGCATCATCGTATGCACCATGGAGAACATTGACCCGATGGGAATCCACACTGGTGAATCGATTGTTGTTGCACCCGCTCAGACCCTTTCTGATCGCGACCATCAGGTATTGCGTGATGCAGCTTTGCGCTTGATTCGCCGCCTCGATATCAAAGGTGGATGCAACGTCCAATTCACAGTCAACCAAGACACTGGTGAATATCGTGTCATCGAAGTCAATCCTCGCGTATCTCGCTCCTCTGCCCTTGCATCAAAGGCAACGGGTTATCCAATTGCACGAATGGCTGCGTTAATCGCTGTGGGTTATACATTGGATGAATTACCTAATCCCATAACTGGTGAAGGAACCACCGCCGCCTTTGAGCCTACACTGGATTACGCTGTGGTCAAGATTCCACGTTGGCCCTTCGACAAATTCCGTACCGCAGATAGAACATTGGGTACAAGCATGAAATCAACAGGTGAAGTAATGGCCATTGGTCGCAATTTTGAGGAAGCAATGCTGAAGGCCATAGCCTCTCTAGAATATGGCCAGCCCCATCCACGCCCACTGACCCTTGCGGATGCCAGCGATGGAGAATCAATGGATGAGCGTGCGCATGAACCGTTACCGGACGACATTCTTGCCAACTGGTTGAAGGTGGCAACAGATCGACGACTGGGTGCACTGGTCGAGGCTTTCAGACGCGGAATGGGCATCGAGGAGGTCCGAGAGGGTACTGGTAAAATTACACGATGGTTTCTCCATCGATTCAAGAAGATTGCAGACATGGAGGCAGAAATCGTCGCGGCTGATTGTGAGGCGAGAGAGATTACTGAAACCCAGATGAGGACTTGGAAAGGCCTTGGCTTCACAGATGCCCACATCGCCGATGCGCTAGCCGGATTTCCTGCAAGTGGGTGGAATCGATTGCCAGAGGGACGAACAGAGATTGATGTGATGCATCGTCGACACGAACTGGCTATCCATCCGCTCTTTCGCATGGTTGATTCCTGTGCAGCCGAATTTGCTGCGGTCACACCCTACTACTATGCGACCTACGAAGGTGGCAGTGCTCCGTTGGGTATCGATCACGTTCCCGCTGAGAAGAAGGTTGAACGCCAACGTTTGGTCGTCATCGGATCAGGCCCCATTCGCATAGGTCAGGGTATCGAGTTCGACTACGGGGCAGTGCATGCGGTGCAAGCGATTCGAGAGGCAGGACATGAGGCAATTATTGTCAACAACAATCCTGAAACCGTCAGTACCGACTTCGACACATCCGATCGTCTATATTTCGAACCATTGACCACAGAATGTGTGGCTGAGATTCTACTCAGAGAAGGTGCCGATGGAATTCTTCTACAGTTTGGCGGTCAGACCGCAATCAATCTGGCTTTACCCCTAGACGACCGTATGCCCCACCTTTCCGATCTGGGTTTGTCTTGTTCGATGATGGGGACTTCCCCGGATGCGGTGGATGAGGCCAGTGATCGTGAGCGATTCGAAGCCTTTGGTAAGCGTAGCATTATTCGTCTGCCCAATGGCCGCACAGGGAAAACTCCAGACGCGATTCGGGCAGCAGTCGCTGAGATTGGATACCCTGTCTTGGTGCGACCTTCCTATGTCCTTGGTGGGCGAGGAATGGAGATTCTGACGGATGATACTCAGTTGGAGACATACATGGCGGATGCGTACATTGCTCCAGACAAACCCTTGCTTGTCGATGAATATCTTGGCGGTGCCATCGAATTGGACGTTGATGCCGTCTGCGATGGCGTAGATGTCCTTGTTGGCGCGGTTATGGAGCATCTGGAAGAGGCCGGTATACACAGTGGTGATTCGACCTGCTTTATCCCTACACAAAATGTGAGTGAGGAAATACTTACTATGGTTCACGAATGGACCAAAGAAATTGGAATCGGACTGAACATCCGCGGCTGCTTCAACATTCAATTCTGCATCTGTCGAGACGATCTTTACGTGCTTGAAGTCAACCCACGCGGTTCGCGAACCTTCCCCTTCGTCGCCAAAGCCACTGGGATTCCATTGGCACGAATTGCAGCACACATTACGATTGGCGATCAATTGGCTGACATGGAAATACCTCGTCGTCAAACAGATGTCGTCAGTGTCAAAGCGCCGGTCTTCCCTTTCCTGAAACTACGAGGTCTGGACCCTGCTCCTGGCCCTGAGATGAAAAGCACCGGTGAAGTCATGGGCAGTCATGTCGATGCAGCATCGGCCTATCTCAAAGCGCGGCTGGCAACTGAACTCCCAGTTCCGACACGTGGAGGGGTGTACCTCACTGTGAAGGATGAGGACAAGGGCCACCTCATCCCGATGGCTCGCTCTTTGCAGGATATGGGTTTCACTCTACATGCAACCCAGGGCACGGCCCGTCATCTGAGAGATGTGGGTGGCCTCGATGTTGAAACCTGTTTCAGAATTGCTGAGGGGCAGAGTCCTGACGCTCTGGACCTGATGCGTACCGGCAAGATTCACCTGATTATCAACACGCCACGAAATAGCGGCGGCGCGGTACTCGATGGCAACATGATGCGTCGCTTAGCTGTAGAACTCAACATCCCCTTCGTCACCACAATGTCGGGCGCTGGAATGGAATGTCGAGCGATTGCAGTAGCCCAAAAGGGCATGCCTGAACCTAGACGCCTCATTGTTGATTACATCGATTAGCAAGCATCGAAAGCTTCGATGATGTACTTTGTGAATGGACTGGTCCATGCCAGTTCAGAGAGTTTATCTTGACCGTCTGCTGAATAAATTCGGACTACATCCTGAACTCGGACGTTTCCATCTGCGGAACGGGCGAGAATGGTCTTGGCCTTGAGCACCTTTCCAGTGCCGTGTGGATCAAAGACAGTATCCAATGCATCTGTGAGGAACCAATCGACTTTGCCATCCGCTTCACCTTCGTAGGTTTTCTTAGCGGCTCCACGTCGTACAGTTGGTGCAGACGCTTTCTTGGCCGCCTTTGGTTTGAATGTGGACCCACTACTGGTTGAGACGACCTTGCGGCCGCCACCTCGGGCTGCCAAATCAGCTCGTACTTCTTCCTCGATACTTTCACGGAGTTCATCTTCAACCTTCTTTCGCATATCTTCCTCGACTTCTTTGAGAATCTTTGGACGCAATTCACTGCCAATTTTCTCTGTCATCGCATCTTCATCTAGGGCAGCGAGTTTGCCAGCCAAATCATCGCGTTGTGATTGAGCTGCTTCGGTTTCGGTCAAATAATGTGCAGCGATTTGAACCAAACTGGTCTCCATGGCTGCCTGTGCTTGCAATTGAACAACTTCACCGGAGTGGTCTCTCCACTTTCTCCATTGAAGCATCGTATGTGAATGAATGTCAGAGCCACACTTCGGACAGAAGGAACGCTTGGGAGGTTTCAGAACGGGAATGCCACGAAGATCCTCGTTGGTGAGGCTTGTCTCATCGATTCCACCGGCCGCAATGTCGTGAATGTGGTGACTGGCTTCCATGCCCAGCGCCATTGCTTCAATGAATAGAGGGTCGCCGGTATTGATTGAGCCCGACTGGATGTGTCCCCAAGCATCGGTCTGTGAACTCATCAGAGCGACTGCCGCTGCAGCGGCCGGACTGGTCGTGTATCCCAAGGCTGCCTCTGAAAGGCCGCCTTTGGTGGCCTTGGGGGCAGCCACTTTCTCCTCCATTTGTTCTGGAGTGACACCACTTCCTTCGGCGGGAGCGGCCAAACCAAGTTCAATTGGGTTGTCTCCTTCTTCCACCTTTGCGATTAGGTCGAATTTATCTGCCATTGACAAATCGTCTCGTCCTCGAATCAATTCTTTCAATTGTCGAACATCGTGACCTGTCGAAGTAATTGGGCCATCGGTTTCCAAGTCGTGTCCACACTGAAGGCAGAATTTCGAGACGGCATCTACACCGGCTTCGCAACTGGGGCAATACACCGGCATTGCCCCCGCCACAACTGCCTCCGCTTTCAAGCGTGTGGGTGGTTGTGATTTCTGAACTACGTTCAGGGTGACAACCCATCAATCGCCATTTGAAGCAGGTTTAGAACTGCTTCTCGATCCATTTCTTCGAGAATATTGGCCAATTTCGGCCCGAAGTCTTGATTTAGTACAATCCAATACAATGTTTGGAATGCATCCCTCAATGAAATGTCCCGATTTTTTGCTTCGTTGCAGATTATACCGTTAATTTCTAGGGATTCCCATTTGCAATCTGACAGGCCTTTGCACAAGGCCCCAAGATAGTCCCCATCTCGTTCGTCGATATTCTCCTTGGCTGCACTCCCAATTTCCGTTTGAATCCGCAGCCGGAAAGCTTCAGGGAAGTGAGGGCTAGCAATCCATTTCCGCATCAGTTCCAGACGTCGCGGTAAATCTCCAGTGGGGTCGCCATCAATCAATCCGCTACGTTGCAGAGAGGCCCAAACATTCGCGTCGTCGTTTCGAATCTGTGCGAGCATTGCCAAGTGCCTGAAGGTCACTCGCTCGGATGCTGCCTGGGGAGTGCTTGCAGGGTTGATTTGAGAATAGAGAAGTTGGGCCTTGAGTTTCTCCCAAGCCACTTGTTGACGCCGACTGAGTTCACTCCATTCTCCTGGCCCATTCTCAAGGTCTGAGAGTTTTTTCTGGTATTCATCTGCAAGTTCGATCAGCGCACTACCTGTATCGAAATCGATGTGACGATTTGGTTTGTTTCTGGTGATGAGATATCTGATTATTTCTGGTGGAACCAAATCCAGAGCCTCTAGGGGTCCAATGACGACTCCTGTGCTGCTGGACATTGCCCCAACTCCTTTGAGAGAAATCCATTCGTATGTCGTTGGATATGGCGGTTCATTACCCAGCAACCGACAAATCTCCTTGCCGGTGTCATACGAACCACCTGCCGCTCCGTGATCTTTGCCGAACGGCTCCATGGTAACACCTCGCCAGACCCACTTCGCAGGCCAATCAACTCTCCATGGGAGTTTCCCTTCTCCCTTTGTGACATCAGACTGACCTGCATTACCCTCTGAATCAATCCAACTCACAATCGGGTCATTCCATTCTGTGATTCGTATACCATCGATCGAACCCTTGGCATCGATTGGATTCCAAGGGAACCAATCATCATCCAGTTCTCTTCCAGAAACACGTTCGATGACCTCTCGAATCGCATCGGCTTGATTGCAGGCCGTTCGGGATGCTTCAGCGAACATTCCGCTCTGATACGCCTCATAATTGTAGATAACTTCGTCAATTTCGACGCCGATGGCATTCAGCGCTTCGATGAATGATTCTAGGAAATGTTTGGCATAGGATATGCCCTCAGCGAAGCGATTGTGATCGGGGGCACCATTGGCGTCAGGTGGTGGGATGTTAGCCAACTGATGTCCGATGTATTGTTCATATGAATCATCTAGGAATGAGTAGACTTTGCGAAGTGGATCCGCATCATCGACAAAGAAGACAAACTCTGTCTTCAATTCCAATGCTCGACAAGCACGTTTGATGATGTCCGAGGTGAGAATCTCTCTAAGATGTCCGATGTGGAATTCTCCCGAAGGTGTAATTCCGGATGCTATGACATGCTTGTCACCGCGATGTGATAGGGCCTTCGCTATGGAATCAGCCCAATGCATGTGGATTCACCTCAAACTTTCACTGCACGAATGAGTCCACGAAGAGGCACACCGGATACAGTATTCTCTTCTGTTTTGTTGACCATCACGACACAGAGGACAACCTCGCCTCCACCTTCCTGCAGTGTTTTGATCGTCCGCTTCATTGTCTCCCCCGATGAGAGTACATCATCGACAACGACAACCTTGCGTCCGGCTACGTTGCCATATTTGTTTGAGAGATGCCCATCACCTTCTTCGGACACCGAACGGAAGATGGCCACATCAACTTCGAGTTGGTCGGCAATAGAATTGGCGAACAAGATTCCATTGAGGCTGAAACCGACAA
>JAPYUB010000031.1:9698-16444 GCA_029942125.1 Candidatus Thalassarchaeaceae archaeon
ATTCCTCCAATACGATATCGGCCATGATGGATCCGATTGCATTAATCCGATTGGGGCGAGAACCAATGGTTCGCCATCCGATTCTAATATCATCGGGATGATCAACTTCAGCCGCTCCCGAATTTAGCCAAATTACGGTTCGTTGAGAGATGGATAACTCATCTGCAATTTGTTGCGTATTGAGTCCTTGTTCTGTCATTTCTGCGACCATTCCTCGCAGTTCGTCAATGCTCAGCGCCATGTGAATCGAGACTATCTGCGGGTCCGTATACTATCAAATCACCGGACAGAGTCCATAGGACTCTATCTAGAATCGACCTGTACTGCCAAATCCACCCTCTCCACGCCCGGTTCCTTCAAGCTCATCTCTATTGACTTCGACAAAGCGAATCTGGGGGACGCGTTTGAACAACAATTGGCCGATTCGTTCCCCTTTTTCGACCACAAACGAATCGCCTTTCCCTATCCAGTGCGCCAGCACCATCAGTTCTCCACGATAATCTGCATCAATGGTCCCAACTCCATTGGGTAGAATGAGTCCTCTTTTTCCAAGACCGGAACGACATCTAACCTGTCCCTCCCAGCCGGGTGGAATTGCCAGAACGAGGCCGGTTGGAAGCATTTCAGTGGTTCCTTTTTGCACTTCGACGCGCTCGACGGAATGGAGATCAAATCCCGCCGCCATGTCACTGCCCTGGACAGGCAACTGCGCATCGGCATGAATACGTGCGATTCGCACCTCTACGGGCTCGTCCATCCCTCTCTGCGCTGCGCAGGGGAACGTTGGTTCTGTCGGTGGTCTCAAGAAGGGGATGTGGGTGGGCCAGACGATGACGGACTTCGATTACGAGTCATTGCTCGACCGTGCAAGGGACAAGATTCCAGAGGATATCTCGTCGCGCAGCCGTTGGTCTTTACCAGAACCAGATGTTCTTATTGAAGGTTCACAGACCATTCTACGAAACTTCAGCGAATTGGTCTCGATGATGGACCGTGATGCTGACCACGTCTACCATTTCCTACAGAACGAACTTGGCACCAGTGGAACTCGAGACAAGGGGCGCATTCTACTCAAAGGACGAATTCCACCGCGTCGAATCAAAGAGCGCATCGTCGCCTATGTGAAGACATTCATCCTATGTCATCAGTGCAATGCTCCAGATACGTCCTTCCTCAAGGAAAATCGTACAACACTACTGAAGTGCCAAGCTTGCGGTGCAACTCGACCCGTCAAACTGTGATTATTTCGGGCTAAAGTCGAGCAGAACCTTGCCTCGATTCCCACGGTCATGGATATGTTTCTGGGCTTTGACAACATCCTCGAAACGATACACTGAATCGACGACAGGGTCGATTAACCCAAGTTCAAGCATCTTCGACAGCGAAACCATCTGTTCGCGGATTACGTCCTCGTCCTTCCACTGGCCCATGTGTACTCCGAATACGGATTTGTTGGAATTCATCATTTTCAGGGGATTGAATTGTGGTGTTGAGCGCCACATCTTGAGTGCTGCCCACATCGAGCGTTTTGGTCCGTTCACCGCTGAAGATGCGCCGAAGACGTAGAGTCGTCCACCATTGCGTAATGCGCGATATGAATCCATCACGTGTTTACCGCCGACTGGATCCAATGCATGATGAACACCACCGACCTCTTTCTTGATTCGTTTGACAAAATCTTCACCCCGAGGGATGTGAATCATCCCCTGACTTTCGACAAAATCGGATTTGTTTGGCGATGCAGTCCCATACACTGCTCCAGAATCTAGGGCTTTAGCGAGTTGTGCTGTGGCAGTCCCTACACCCCCTGCTGCGTGATGAACTAGAATAGTATCTCCTGGCTTGAAGTTGCCTAAATGGACCAGCATATGGTGGGCTGTCAGATAGGTCACAGGCATTGCCGCAGCCGCATCAAAGGAGACATCTTCAGGCAATGGCCAGACACGTTCGACATCAACCACTACCTGTTCTGCATATCCTCCAAATCCAGTGAATGAGACAACACGGTCGCCGATAGCGAGTGAAGTCACCCCTGACCCCAATTCTCGAACAATACCTGAAATCTCATACCCTGGGGTGAATGGGAAATCAGGAGCCCCCCCATACAGCCCTTGCCTCATCATCAAATCGGCGAAATTGATACCGGCTCGATGAACCTCAATTAGAACCTGACCGGTTGATGGATTGGGTACCTCGTCCTCGATGATTTCGATGGCTTCCAAACCACCTCTTCGTGCGTAGACGACTCGCTTCATGCTCAATCCTCCATATTCATTCTCAGATGTTCAGCAATGGTGCCCGAGCGTAAATGCTCAATCAGTGCGGGAATGTTTTCCTCTCCAGTCAAGGTGTACCATACTCCTTCTGGATATACAACGCAAGAGATCCCATTCTCGCAGAAATCCAGACATCCCGATTTTTGAACCCGAACGTTGGAAAGCCCCTCTTCTTTTGCTGCAATTTTCAGACGTTTCATGAGGGCCAGACTGTCGCGAGTGTAGCAACACGGACGATTTGCATCTGTAGATCTTTCGTGACCGCAAATGAACATATGTCGTTGGTAACCCGCCGCCAGTCTACCTTTCGAATCCTTAACCATAATCTCACCTACAATTGGTCCAATTTTGACGCCAGCACGAAGTCCGATTCTGTTAAACCGTCAATTTTATGCGTCCAAATTGCCACCTTCGCCCGACCCCATCCAAAGTCGAAATCCGCATGGTGGAACTGTTCCTCGCAGACCGCACCCGCCGCATTGACGAAGTCGAGTGCGGCTTGAAAATCGTCAAAGTCCCATGTCCGCTCAAGGTGATGCCCATCGACCACTTTCCAATCATCGTCCAATTGAGTCAACAGTGGCTCTCTTTCGACATCATTCAATGGAAGAACTCCACCTTCACATGGAATGCATTTCTGTTGGTGAAGTGCCAATGACTCATCCCCAGAGATGATCATCCTCGACGCCCTTGGTTTTCTTCTCAACATCTTCGTGAATCTTGGTTCGACGTTTCTGATCTTCACGTTCAAATTGTAGTAATTCATTATCGTCGATGTAAGAGGGTCGCATATGTGCAATCAAACGCACTTCGACAATTACATCGCGTGCAATGTAACGATAACTTCCATCGGTATCCAATACCTCTGCAGTCATCTTGTTGATGCCAATAAGGCGGCCACGAACCCATTCATCGGCACCTTCAGGCAATGCTCTCGCATCGAGAAGAATTTCGACCAAATCATCCCTGCGCATCCCAGTACGACGGTCGAGAAGTGGGCCGACCAAAACGTCTACACAAACCTCAGGTTTCCCGAGCGACTCCCAAATTGAAAGAGCCCAGTCGGGTAGGTCGGGGGAATCATCTACCATCTGAATCGCGTTTGCGAAGGACTGGTTGCTCTTGAACCGATGGGTTGGCTTAAGCCTCTTGTTTGAAGAGGGGTGGACCCCGCCGCAGGGATGAGGGGAACGCATGGTTTCAGTCGTTTGGCGCAACATTCCAACAGTGTTGTCCGTGGAAGAACTTCTCGACAAGGCCTTCACCAAAGCGAAGAAGGCTGGCGATGCTGTTGCCGATAAAGATCGCATATATCGTACGCGCAAGCAGATGATTCGGATGATTGGCTCAGCCGGGGATACTCTATCCGCGACATTACTTGATTGGGTCAGGCGTTGGCCGAGTATCGATAAGATGTCGGAATTCGATGTCGCCATGGTCGAGGCTGCCGTCGGTTGCGATGATTATCGCCAGAGTCTTGGGGCCTGCCAATGGGCGGCTGGAAAGTGCGTTGAAATCGGACATCAGAATTCCAAGAAGATTCGACGCATGGTCAACATACCACCAATGCATGAATCAAGACGTGAAGCCTATGGTCGAATTTGCAGCATCATGGGACGCATTGAGAAGAATCTCGAATTCCTTCGCGATGCCCGCGATACACTGCGAACCCTACCGATGATTGACTCCAGTGAACCCTGTCTGGTTGTTGCAGGGGCCCCCAACGTCGGGAAATCCGCTCTAATTTCCTCAATGTCAACCGGTAAGCCAGAAATTGCTGCCTATCCCTTCACAACTCGGCAGTTACACGTTGGCCACTTCATCAATCGTCGATTGAAATACCAGCTCGTTGATACTCCCGGATTATTGGATCGGCCGATGGAGGAACGCAATCAGATTGAGATGCAGGCGATTGCTGCCTTGGAACACGTCGGTGATCTCTGCCTTTTCCGACTGGACATCTCAGAAACGAGTGGGGTCGGCATGGAAGCGCCGAACAACCTACTAGACGAGGTGGCAAGTTTGCTTCCTCAAACTCCAATCCTTATCATCGATGGAAAGGGTGACCTCATCGGGGATATCGATGCAGACGAATGGGATGCTGCGTGTGAAATGGAAGCCGCATTGAGTGAAAATCCCGAGGGCCCCATTCCAGAGATTCGCAATCCGGCCACCGGACATCTTGTCATCAGTGCAACCGCACCTGCGGGCATCGAGAGATTGCGATTTGAAATTGTGGAGAGAATCGGACAGATGCAGGAAACCGATCCACTCTCATTGCCAGAACATTGGCACGTCAGAGACGATTCGGTGTGAATCAAATAGTTGTGACATGGCCACAGCGAACACAGAAGACCTTGCGCTCTGCAATTGCAGGTTCTAACCCACTGACGTCGATGGGTGCACCGCAGCCGCTACAGGTGAACCCAGTCATGTCTAACCCCACCCGCATTCAGTTCTTGAACGCCACGCACTGAATCAGTCCTTGCGAGCCTTTGCTACCATTGGAAATGCCATGTGCATTCCAGATGCACACAAACCGATTCCAGTCAGTGCCAAAATTGCTTCAACCCATGTGGCAAGATGCACGGACCACTCGGTCGTGACCGTGTTGTCTTGAAGATCAACTGCCCCTTCGTCACCACCAGTCACAAATCGAATGCTTCCGGGCTCCAAATCGTGAGAAATTGTCCCTTCATGGCTCGGTCCACCGGCCATGAACGTGTAATCCGTATAGGTGCAATTGGTTAGTCCCGTATCCCCTGGGGGGCAGGTGATTGCAAATTTGGAATCGACAATGCCAATCCATGCAGCCTCATCCAATTCCATCGAGATATCGAGATGGACATCCAATAACAAGAATGCAGACGGCACATCTAGGTCTGACTCTGACATGCCGGTCGCACATTCTTCTTGCGGACCAACACAAGGTAGCGCAGGAATCTCATCTTCGATTGTCCCTGAAGCGAAACCAAAGAAGGAGACTAGAACCAATAGTAAGCAGAGAGAACCGGTCGCAAAAGGCAGAAGGGACATGATTCGAACCATCATCGACATTCCAACATCCCCCTATGTGCTCGCCATTAATTGTAATACCAAAGCACCAATCATGATTGCTGGTGCAATGTAGAGCAACATATTCCAACGTTTGCGTTGTCTTTGGCGACTTTCGAATTCATCTTCACACTTTGAATCCCCACATACGGGTGGTTCTCGTTTCTTAGCGATTGGACACTGACAAATCGTGCAATGTCTATGCGGGGCGACATATGCATTCGAACTGGCTGATTTCGGCAAACCCGTTTTGCCACCCTTGCGCTTTTTTTCTCCTTCCTTTGCCATTTCGACATTTGAACGAATTTGGTCCGCGAGTTTCTGTTTGTCGGCCATGCTCTTCACCCCACCTCGACACGTGTTCCGACAAAGGGCTTGCCGCTCAATGCATCTGCTATTCTGTCAATTTCGCGTCCATCGAGGACCGCCAGAGGGAGATTATTGTCAATCGCGGCTTGAACGCCGATTGGATCTATGACGCTTGAGCCACCAGCCTTTCCGTGAACTGGTGGGCCGACAATAGTTTGTAATTCCGATAGCGTCATAGATTCTATAGGGCGGGCACCTTCATCTACACTAGGGTCGGAAGAATAGACGTATGCAACGTTGGTAGCAATCAGACATCTGGCCGCTTTTGCTTCGATTGCCAAGCGGATTGCGACGTTGTCCGTAGTGTGCCCAGGGCGCGTTCCACCCATGACCACTACACTGTGAGCCTCAAGACCTCGGACGGCAGATGCCACGTCCGACGGAATCCCAGCGAATACGTCAAGGCCAGCATCTAGAAGAATTTGAGATACAATGGTGGCATTCACTCGAGTCGCTGCGATGCCAATCTCATCTAGAGTGGCCAGATTGTTTTCCCCTCTTCCCATTGCCAATTCGATCGCCACCCGGGCCGCGGCTCCACCACCAACGACGATTCCAATCGACACTTCACACTCCGAAAGTAGGTTTGCCAGTGAGGACAGCCAAGCACGACGCTCACTCTCTTCGGGATGCAGTAGACTGCCGCCGAGCGCAAGGATCAGTGGGCTTGCCATCAGTATCCTCGCAACAGTGGCGATTCATGACACCTTCCCTCCCGGGCGGCTACGCCGCCGGAAGGATTGATGAGGGCCGAGTCGCCGGCAAGGGTGAGGAAGCGCGATGTCCGAGGAACTTGAGATGCAACAGCGCCGCCTCAAGGCCAAGAATGCCCTCGATGATTTGAGTTCTATGCGAGGCATGGGCACAGAACTGGTGACAGTCATCATTCCCCCCGACCGTGCAATCCACGATGTGAGGCAACAATTGGTCCAAGAATTGGGTCAGGCCTCCAACATCAAATCTAAGCTAACCAAGAAGCATGTGTCGGATGCGATTGAGTCTGCAGTTTCCTCAATCAACAATATGAGGGAGACCCCACAGAATGGC
>JAPYUB010000032.1 GCA_029942125.1 Candidatus Thalassarchaeaceae archaeon
CCTGTATTGCAGTGATGCCTTCAAGACTTGAATGGCGTTTGAAAAGATCACTCACACTATCCCCAAATGGGACTTCAACACATGTTGGAAGTGGAACGTCTCCTGAGATTTGAGCAACAACCGTTCCCTTGCTTGCGGATGTACCCAGATTGCCCATTACCGAGCCCCCTTCTCGTATTGCTGCGGCAGCCATCGCGAAGGTGAGAACGTTGTTTACAATCGTCGGGTGTCCATAAAGTCCAGATTCAGTGGGATAAGGAGGGCGTGCTCGAACTTCTCCTCGACGCCCCTCTAGACTCTCAAGTAGTGCAGTTTCTTCCCCACAGACGTATGATCCTGCACCCAAGGCGATTTCAATATCGAAGTGTTCACCAAGCAATCCATCTTCACGTGCAGAATCAATGGCAGATTGCAGTATTCGCTTGGCTTGAGGATATTCGCTCCGAAGGTACACCCAGCCTTGAGTACCGCCAATCACTTCTGAACAGATGAGCATCCCCTCAATCAACGAGTGCGGGTCCCCTTCCATCAGCATTCGATCAATGAACGTCCCCGCATCTCCCTCATCCGCATTGGCAACGATATGCTTGATTGGATCTGACTCCTGCATCGCAGATTTCCACTTGAAATGCGTGGGGAATCCCGCCCCGCCACGTCCACGCAGACCAGCTTGTTCAAGTTCAGATAACACAGATTCGGCACCGATTTCTTTTGCACGGCCAAGCCCCACATAGGCCCCAGAGGCCCTTGCTGAATCAAGGTTTAGTGGATCCACGACCCCCAATCTCGACATTGCAAACCGTGTTTGTGAAGCCATTTCTGGAATGGAATCGACGAGCCCAAGAGACATGGGGTGTTGCGCTGAATTGCCCTCAGATATTGCTTGTACAACTGATTGCACATCTTGGATTTCGATTGGCCCAAAGCAGTGTCGGCCATCGTGTAAATCTACTTCGATCATTGGTTCCAAGTGGAAAAGTCCTCGACTACCTGTTCGGTTGAGTCCATCAGTTTCACCGAGGTGCAGTAATAACTCGGCCGCCACATCTTCAGCTCCAATTGCCAGGCTCGCACTATCCATACTCAAGTGAAATTGCAAACTAGTTCCATCACAAGAGGCTGGAATGATTTCAGCCTCATCATGAAGTGTGGCCGGACCACAAACACACAAACCTGCGCAGTGCAAAGTCCCCACAGTTTCTCCTGAATCAATGAGTGTGGAAACGAGATCTTCCGCTCCACGCGCCCGACATGATTCTCCGAGGCATACTCGGATAGAATGGTCTACTGGTTTCAATTCTGAGTAATACCCAATTACGCCCTGAACCTTTGCAACAGTGGAACCTGTTAATTCAGCAATTTCACGAATTCTTTCAGGCCCTGGAGTTCCGCGACTGCGGACCTCATCTTTCAGTAAATCAAGGAGGATATGCCCTGGTCGGCTCGGGTCCCATGTTGGAATTTTGATTGAAATTGCATCCTCTCCTTTTGGTAATTGAATTGTTAATCTTCGTTCACATGCTCCTTTTGAGGTTCTTATATGGTGATAGCATATCATACATTGTATATTATTCCAGAATAAACCTCAATCAGTTACGATTCGATTCGCACCACAATACACATTGAACCGTTCATCACGCATGAATCCAATCAAGGTCAAACCATGTTGACGTGCCAAATCCACCGCCAATGTTGTGGGTGCACCAATCGCAGCAATCATCGAACATCCAGCCATTACAGCCTTTTGAACCATCTCAAATGATACCCGGCCACTCAGCAGAACCCCTCGATTTGAGAGAGGTAGTTGCTTGATTGAACGACCGATAATTTTGTCCATTGCGTTGTGGCGACCGACATCCTCAGCCAGATCTGTAATCTCTGCTTTTCTGTTAAACAAAGCAACTGCATGAACCCCTCCTGTGGTATCAAATACTGACTGTTTTGAACGTAATTGGCTCACCAATGAATCCAATGAATCAGTGTTGATGCTGAACTCATTGGGTGAGATTGCAGGAGGGTTCCGTGCCAACATTGCGTCCAGTGATGCACGACCACATACCCCGCAGGAACTTGAACGAACAAATCCCCGGGAGTGCCCCTCAGTGGAAATTTCTCCCTCGACTAGAACCACATTGTCTTCAACATGGATTCTATCTACTTCAACAATATCTGAAACCAATCCCTCAGAGTATAGTAATCCCAGTGCCAACTCACAATCTTGCCCCGGTGTACGCATGGTTGTAATCCAGGGCTGACCGTTAATCTGAATCTCTAGTGGCTCTTCCACAGCGACAAGTTCCTCAAGTGGTCGTGCTTCACCACGGGTGACTCGCTGTGCGGCAACACGCTCCTCCATACACGAGCGTGTAAGGTGACGATTCATGGCCCTGCCGGCCCTGAGATATTCACCGCCACGAATTATTCGACATTGATGACAGTGACTGGAATGTCCATGGCCTCAGCCATTTCGATGATCACATGTGTCCATTTACTGGTGGGAGAGGGGAATGCCAGAACGTGCGTGGCCGCTTCAAGGAGTTGATTTGTCAATGATGTCGGTGCCTCCTCTCTTCCATCATCCTCTAGTCCAGATCGAGGTGCGTTCCACTCTTCGCTAAATACAGCATATTGGACGTTGTGATTGTCCGCCCACCGTTCTGCTAGGTAATCCACTCCACTGGCACCGCCTGTAATGACTAGGTCTGGGTGCGCTTCTTCCGAGGTCCACTGATCCATCGCATCTTCGACTAGACCGTAATCATAAAATCGACTTGAACCGACCACAACCAAGTTGATGATTCTCCCATCTTGATTAAGATCTATTCCACCGAGCCGACCTATCACGTCACTGCCCGCTTCATTCTCCATGTATACAAATAGAGGTATCAAGGCATAAACCCATGCATTGATGAATAATTCAAAAAATAAGCGGGTGTAAATTCAAGCAGCGCGCTTGTTCTGTTCCTTCAATAGCAACTTGCAACGCCGAATCTGCTCTTTGGCCCGCTTTTTGTTTTCGCCCTTGAGTGACTCACCCACATCCTTACCCATCGACTGATTAAAGCAATGAATCGCATTGTCATACGATTCTAGTTCAGCGTATGCAGTACCCATGTTATACAGTGCATTTCCAGTGGTTAATCCCTTGTCGATTCCAAACGCCTTGTAATAATTCTCGATGGCCTCTTTGAATTGGTTGAGATAATAGAAACAGTTCCCACGTCCATTCAGAATCTTGATTGCCATCCCCGTATCATCCTTGAATGAAGGAAGGGCTCGGTCAAAGCATGAAAGTGCCTCTTTATATCGATCCTTATTGAGCAATTCAATGCCTTTGTTGTACCACTCGATATCCTGATTGGCCACACTGGATGAGTCGGCTTGAACCTTATATTCTGTTGTGATTCCTCCTTGGGCTTCTAGAGCTGCTGCTGCAAGATCAACAACTTCACTCACGGGCTCATACGTAATGCGTTCAGGTTCCTGCACGGTGTCGAGTGCAGCCTCGTGTGCCATGATTTCTTGTGTAGAAATCTGCTGTTCTACAACCTCTTCTTCCTCTGATTCTGGACGCGAAAATGCTGCCCATGGGTCCTCCTCAACCACCATTTCTTGGGCTGTTGATTCAATAACAGGCGTTGATTCAGGTTCCACTAGTGATTCTGGTGTCTCAATAATTTCAACTACCGGTTCAGCAACATGTGCCCCTAAACCTCTTGCCTTTTCTCGACATGCTGCTGCTTTTTCCTCGCTTCCTGCAGCGCTCAGTGAGCGAGCAAGGCCTAACCATAGTTCAGGATCCTCCTTGTTATTTTCAAGCATACCCTTCCAGATTGTTACTGCCTCAGCATGCCCACCCGCGATTGAGTTAGCACGAGCACGCAGTTTTTGAGCAGTTTCCGGGAGGAATTGTAGTGCTTCCAGGGCCATTTCTGGCCCCGCGGGAAGTGTCGTTGGCAGAGTCGCATCCAGTTCAAGGACACGCCCCTCGCCCTCAGCAAGGTCAATGAGTAACTCGGCGAATGTAAGGCCCGCATCGTGAGATGGATCGAGTGATAGTAGAGATCTGAAGCCATTCATAGCCAATTCAATTTGACCCATTTCCATCGCGGCAAGAGCAATTCCATTCGCTGCCTTTACGTAACTGTGATCACGATTCAACGCGTTTTGGAAACATGATAATGCACCCGCGATGTCCCCATCCCGTCGTTTCAATGCTCCAAGGTTGTACCACGTCGATGCATGTTCTGGCGCAAGGTCCAGTGCATATTCAAAGGCATTAATCGCAGCATCTGCAAGTTCAAGACGTGCCATTGCGCCAGCGGCGACTCTCCAGCAGGGGGCATGTTCTGCCGCAGCTTCAGGTAGGTGTGCTCTGAGCATTTCCAGTGCTCCAGCAGGATTACCTGTTCGAATCATTTCTGTTGCCGCATCAGCCAATCCATCTAGATCTACCCCACCCTGAATCGTAGTGGACTCAGGTTGAATTTCAGTTTCTACTGCAGCAGCATGATGGGATTCCAAGGATTTCACAAGACCTTGGGGTTCAGCCCAAGTCTGCTCAGGTTCCGTTTCGTGCATTTCAACTTCTTCTTCCTCTTCAATTTCTGGTTCATCTATGGCGATGGGTGTGACGGGAACCACTGCCCCGGCAGAATTGACAATTTCAAGAAGGGCAGGATGTCCAGGGAAAGCAATCAACCCATTTTGAGCATGTATTACCGCATCATCAGGATGCCCCATACGTTGTAGTAGAACCGCTAGATTTGCACTTGCTGCTCCATGACTAGGATTGTTATCTAGAGCTATTCTAAACGCCTTGACAGCATCTTGTACATCGCCAGTGGCCTCACTCATCACGCCACGGTTAAACCACGCCATGTGGTCATTTGGATCCATAGAAATAGCTTGATTGAACATCTTTAGCGCATCTTCATGCCGTCCTTCAATTCCCAACATTTCCCCCTGCTGTACAAGGTCTTGAACCGTCATCTCCTGAGGTTCATTACTAGAAATTTCAGGGACATCGTCTGATGACAGGTCGACTTGTGTTTCTGTGGCTGGGGGAGTGTATGTTGGTACTGCGATATTGTCTATCGTTGTCGTGCCTGAATTGGCTGCTGCTTCACTCACAGAGGAGGGTTTTGGTGCGATTCCAAAAAGCGGACCTGAGCAGTCGGGACAGGTGGCTTCTGCACCCCCCAACCCTACTTCACAGTGGGGACATACTTCGTGACCGTGCTCTGGCATAGGTGCGACCTATATTCTGACGCTCGCGTACTACGCATAAGCATTCGCTGTCTTCGGTTGCGGCCCAATGGTCCATTGATGCGGCACAAGTTCAAGAATCCCTGCCCACTCGCAGTAACATGGCTCGCTTTCTGATGATTACATCAACATCCGGCGCCAATCGTGAACTTGCAGCTGTTTTCGTTTCAACAGCGACTGCAAAGGGACATGATGCCGCGGTAGTCGACCTAGCTGAAATGAACCTCCCTATGTTCACCGTGGCACGCTCGAAGGACCCAGATGAAACTCCTGATATTTCCGATTTGGTTACATCCATGACACAAGCTGATGCATGGATTGTCATTGCACCGGAATACAATGGTTCAATCCCGCCTACCTTGAACAATGCTATCGCTTGGCTGTCCATGGATTGGCAGAGCTTCCGCACCATGTGTACTGGGAAACCTGTAGGTTTGGCCACACACAGTGGTGGAGGTGGCGCCCATGTCATTATGGCAATGCGTCAACAATTCTCCTACATCGGTGCCGATGTCATCGGTCGTACCTGTATGTCGGGCCGGGACAAAGAAGCCAATCCCGAAACCATTGATGCGATGATCGATAATTTGGCTCGCTGACACTTCATTGGTCGGTGAATTATTTGAGTACGAACACTGATTCCAAAGGACTCGCCCTCATCCTTGTAATTTCTATGTTGATTACCCTCACCTCAATTGGTATATTCCATAAGGATTCGTTGCCTGAAGAACCCTGCAATGGTTCAGCCGATAATTGTGACAAAGCCTACACCGATGTGACATTTCCAGAAACACACAATGCGCATTCATCACTGGATGAAAATTACACCTTCTTGTCGGCTAATCATCGACTGAATCTAAGTTTACAATGGGATGCAGGATACCGCGCCTTCATGCTCGATATACACCACTCCAGATATTCTGAATCACTTGATAACACCTCATTCTGTCACGGTTCCTATAATCTTGGCATTCACCCCTGTGTCACCGGGAGTCAGTATGCTGTAGAACTCCTATCTCTACTACACCAGAAGATGAACACATCGCAGAGAGATGTGGTTACACTACTATTCGAAGTATACGTTCCCTATTCCCATATAGAGTACATTCTCAACATGAGTGGCCTCATGGACAAGGTCCACATTCAGACATTGGGTGAACCGTGGCCAACACTCGGTTCAATGGTCGGGAGTCAACGCAACCTCGTCTTATTCATCGAAGGAGATTATGATGCCCAATATCCATTTTTACATAATTTCGTTGAACACGGATGGACCACTAATTACGGCGAACGCAACCAAGAGGACATGACATGTGAGGTTCACAGAGGAGATTCATCTCAACCAGTATGGCACATGAATAATTGGTTAGCTCTTGAAAACGGCCTTTCCGATTATACACGAGCCCCAGTGGTGAACGACTATTATTTCCTCCTCAATCGATCACTTGAATGCTGGGAGTTTCAAGGAACCCGCCCAACGTTCGTAGCTGTTGATTGGTGGACAGATGGAGACGCGGTCAATGTCACCCGTACATTGAATGAGATGGGTCACTGGTCTGATGAGGTTCCCTTGCGCGCCACCACCGATTCTAGATGATCCAAACTTCTTCTGGCTTGACGAGATACGCGGGGATCCTCATCTTCTAATGCTGCTACCAGTGGTGAAACAACCCTACCGTCAGAAAAACGCTGCATCGCATCCACGACTGCCACCCTAACATCGGGGTCATGATTACTGGTCATCTCGATGAGTCTAAGCATCAATGTATCACTGCTGTCGAGTGCCAATCCCTGTAGTGCGGCCAATTGGACTGATTTTGCTGAGTCAGACAATGCTTCAATTAAATGTGGGTGAGCCTCAATTCCAATTGAGGCAAATGCACGAACAATTTTCTCACGCTCCTCTGAATCAGCCCCTATGATAGCAGATTGCAATGAAGGAATTGCCTCAACATCTGCCAATCGTCGAATTGCTGTCATAGCACCCAACCGGGTTTGCCTATTTTCGGCGGAAAGTGCCATTAGTAATGGAGGTAAATGACCAATTGCGACCATTGCTGCCACAGCCGTCGTATGCATATCCTCATATTGGAATTTCATTATGATTGGTTCGCATGCACTTCGTTCCCGTAATACGGCCAAGGCTTCAATGACGTGTTTACATTCCCCACTTGTCAAATTCGTATCATCAAGCATTTCGAGCAGGCTTGACACTGCACGCCTACCGAGTCTGTACGCCATTTCGGGGTCTCGAACCGCAGCGGAAACCCCTTCAGAAATCGTTCGTCTAATTTCAAAAATACGAATGATTCCTTGGATTAGAATAAAGTCAATTGTGAGCAAGAATCCCATGACCAAATGTCGACCTCCTAGGGAATCCAATTCAATCGAACTCATTTTCACCCCATATATTTCTGACCAATCTAGAATCGATCTGAATAGGAGATCAACACCTAGCAGTACCCAGTCCAAAAGACTCGCATCCTCGGGGACACGATACAAATCAAATATCTCATGACTTGATTTCAGTAATAACGGAATAATTAGGAACAATTGGATTGCAGATAGCAATGCACTGATTCTGAGATCAGGCAACTCATCCGGGTCAGCATCCGATAATTTTCGTGCAATCTTAGTCCTCAATTTCTCATTTGACACCCATGCACGCCCGACACCTATGACACCGATGAAACCGAGCCAAAGCATAATCCAAGCAAGTAATGATGTCAGGTAGAATGCTGCAGCATGAATAATTCCAAATGATAACACCAACAACCCGAGTTGATTGAGAGGTGCTTTAATTCCGGTACCAAACAGTCGAGAAAATCGGACCAACAACTCATCGACTTTGCTGAACACGTTACGGGGGGGCATCATTCCAACGATAAAGTCCATCTTTCGATTCAAACCATTATCACGTTTTCAAGCGACATCCCAATGAGGGGGAAGGTTCAGCGCGGTACATGCCAGGGGGGTGGTGGCTGTTGATGGCAGCATGTTCGATTCTTGGTGTGGCTACGTGGTACACGCGAAATTTCAGTGAACGTGACGACTTGATGCGTCTATTCGCGTTTACTGGAATCGCTTGTATGCTGTCCTTGCTCGGCTGGACACTCACGATGGATATCTGAGGTTTTTCAATGAATGAACTCGATGGAGCCTATCCAATTCGACTGCCCGTATGGTGGGCGCGTAGAGGGGCTGCTGGCCCCCATCCAGAATTGGGGGGGGTCACGGGTCGTTTCATCGTAATTCGACAGCCAAAACAATTCAAGAGATTTGAGGGTCTTTTAGCGAGATTGTTGCGCGCCCCAAAGGAATTGCGTCGTCCATTGGATGATTTGAACAGTCTTTTGTGGGAATTGTGCGATGGTACGCGTTCGTTCGAAGAGATTTGTAATCTCATGGATTCCACCTTCCATGAACGCATTGCGCCGGTGTATGACAGGACAACTGCGGCCCTGACTCGCCTCAATCAATTGGGCCTCATCGGTTTATCCAAGGTTCCATTTGATGGAGAATGGGAACGGGGACCAGGTCATGACCCCAGTGGAGACCTACTTCCTCCAGATGAGAGGTTGGAACTCGATTGGAGTTGATTATCGAGCCAAATTACATGCGGGACAATGTGTGTACACAGTAATTGCCGTTGCCGCAGCAAACCCTCCGCACCCCGTACACTGCCACCATGCATCGGTCGATGTTAGAACATTGCCTGTGACGATGCAGTTGAATGAGGGTAGCGATGAACTGGGGACCTCACTATGTTCAACTGTTCCTCCAAGGGCATTGAAGGCATCACTAACCGATTGGGCATGGACTCCGCGTAATTCTTGGATTTGATCCTCATTCCAGCCTGAAGCACGTAGTTGCTCATCCGTATATTCTACTGGTGAAGGTTCAGGAGTAGGTGTGACTGCTTGAGCCACTGGGGCTGCGGAAGGCATGGGCCCAGGTGCTGCTGTTGGTTGTACAGGCATTTGTGCTACAGGTTGTTGTACGACAACAGGAATCGTTGATTCAGGGGCTGAACTATATTCGTTCATTTCCCCCTCATCCATGTCTTCTATTTCATCCAATGTTCGCCTTCGTCGATAGATAAGGGCAATCATGTAAATGAAGAATGCAATGAATACGATACCACCAGCAATTCCACCAATCAGCATTGTTAGGCTCCCAAATCCAGCAAATCCACCACTTTCCTCGATTTGTACAGTCTTGAGATGAACTTGACCACTTGACCAAATTATTCCCCCCAATTCATCTGTGAGTACAAAATTAACAGTACGATCCCTCTCATCAGCTTCAATTGACAAGTCACAATCAATGGTGGCTGTTTGAGCTGGACCTGGACTGGATGCTGGGATGAACAAAACAACTTCACCCTCTTGTGACCGTGGCCGACAATCCAAGAACACCGATTCGGGAACTGAACTGGTGAGGTTGACAGTCACCGCCATGGTCGAATCTGTAGTTACATTGATTTGGAATGTATTGATTTCTTCAGGTGTAAACAATATGTTAGAATCCAAATTCCAAGTCGCCCCCACGCTGCGCTGCTGATCAACGCTGATCCGTAAATCAGTGGAAAATGTCTGTATCAGGTCTTGATTAGTCACCTGACCGCCTTCCACCTCTACTGTGAGGACGACGGAATCTCCAAGTGGGAAATTGTCAAATGTCTCAAAGACAATCATGATTTCTTCTACCCCCCCCGGACTCATTGGAACGTCAACCCAACCATTGAGCTGACCTGTTCCTCTTGATGTAACGGCTTGGACAATCATTCCTGGCAAATTCTTGTCCGATGTAATACGTAATCTGAGACTATTATCATACGTGTTTCCAGAATTCTGTAGTGTGACAATCCATGATTCGCTTTGTCCAATCCAGAGTGAGACCTCATCATCGGCAAAATCAGAAAGTTCTGGAATCGCCGTCATTTGAGTCCGGTATTCCCAGGAAATGGTTGCATCCTCTGGACTGACATCCTCTCCTTCCATAGGTAATGCTGTGAATGTCAACTCAAACACTTGTTCTGGGTCCTCGTTTCCTGGCACTTCAATCCACAGCGTCCCCATAGCAACACTATTGCCATCGTAGATTGTTGAAAGACTGAGTGGCCCCGAGATAATTGCACTATTGAATTCAATCCACCAAGTCCACCCAGCAGAAGCATCCAGATTGAAGATAATATTTTCAGCACCATTGCCTAGATTTTCAACCTCGAATGGAATTTCATTTGGTTGCCCTGGGATAATATCCATGTCCGGCGTATTCATCGCCAATGTAACATCATGGAGTTGTCTGACACGAATACCAGAGAACACTCCTTCAGTTCCTGCCATCCCTGATTCGATTGATGTGACATGAGGGGTGACGATTGGCCCCGGGTCATTGGACTGAGCACCATCTGGTGCTGTGAAGGATACTAGAACTCGAGCCGTACTCCCGGGCCCAATGATTACAGATTCAGGTGAGAGCAATTCAATTGTCCAACCAAAAACACCAGTTGAATCGAACGAGAACGTGTAACTGTCTTGCTGGGTTGCATTATTCCATATTGTAAACGGAACCGTGATTGATTCACCAGGGGAAATCCACCATCCTCCTTCCGGTATATCGTTTGGATCCATTCCAACACCACCATTCGAGACCATTGACGCAGTAACATTAGCCCTCATTTTCGCTACTTTATTCGGGTCGGCTTGACTTGTCGCTACAAACTCCGAATTCACCCTCATTCCAGGCAATGCATCTTGTGGGAGATTAGCTGTAATTGAGATGATTTCAGTGCCATCTTTGGGGACAGTTACGATGGTAGATTGATCCCATTTGAGCCCGAATGTCCAACCATCTTGATTCAGTACAGGCGACGATGAAAGAGAAAACGTATCTTGGCCATCCCCATCGTTGCGTAATGTGATTTCGAAATCACAGGCATTTCCGGGTGCACAAGTGAATCCCGGGTCCTGCTCAACCCATGCGGGTTGATAGCCAGGGTCAACGATGAAGGATGCAGTCGTCGACGAGGTGACTGACGATTCTATGCTTTGGGCGAGCACATTGACTGTAGTCGAGCCCATTGGCGCCCCATCGGCCGGTTGAACCAGTAGTTTGACTGTTCGCCCCTCACCCTTGCCCAAATCGATACGGGCGCCATCTTGAATCTGCGAACCGGTCATATGTTGGAATCTATGATTCCACCCTGTCGGTAGATTGCTGACACTGAGGGCAACAGAATCAGACAGGTTTCCAGAATTAGATAGGCTGATTGTGGTTTCTGCCCATTCACCAGCCTGTGCATGTCCATTGCTTCCAGAACTTGCCGATATTGCATATTCTTCAGCTCGCGCCTTTTGATCATAAAACATCACGATATCCTCGAACCAGTAACCAAGCGATGTCCCCCCCGCATCTGAATGGAAGTTGATTCGAAACTTGAATTGTGAATTCATTGATGATGCAGGAATGGCCCACCAAGGAACAACCTGATTGTTGACCTGATTGACATTTATCAGCCAACTACTACCATCATCGAAGTTAGTGTCGACAGAAGAGGTGACTGTAGATGTGATTCTCTGCCATGAATTACCATTCCACACATCGATGTCATACCCATCTCCAGTGAGCGCCTCACCAGTGTAGAAGAATCCGACACCAATACCCCGTGTTGGTGATGGGTGGGCATCCGATGTGTCCATGACCGCACTTGTTAGAGATGTGTCCCAGTTATTGCCATAATTGGATGATGAAGTTGAGCCACCAACATGGAATGAATTACTACTACTGAGGGATGCTTCGTCAGATACATACCAGTTGTTTCCGAGGCTCCATGAACCTGCTGATTCAGCACGTTCATACAGGTTGCCAATGGTCAGACTCCGAGTCCCCACATCGTTGTTTGTATTCGCATCGTTGGAAAGTAAACTAGTGACCCGAATTGTGTGATTTCCACTGTAGTCCGGCGTCCATATTGTGGTGACGGTTGAACTGCTGCCAGCCGCCAGTGATGAGACGGTACCACGATAGGAATGTAGAATAAAATCAGAATATTCGTCATGCAATATCTCCACATCAACATCGAAACTTCCGGCTGCCGAATCACCCATATTTTCCACGGTCACCTCGATTTCCTGTTGTAGTCCGAGCATGCCATCAATAACCCATAAGTCAGCAGAACGGCCAAGGCCAATTGCAGAAGGGTCTTGTGATGATAGTGCAGCATGGTTGCTGTGATCTGTACTGCTCACATAACTGACATATGCTGATGTTGGTGCTATATCTGGCCCTGCACGACCTTGAGTGGCATGGACTGTGGGAATGAGTGAAACCAAGAACAAAGTGACCAACAGAGTGGCAAGACCAGCCGAGGTCCGATTGGAAAATAAACGCATACGCCCCAAATGTCGGTTTTCATACGAATTCATCAACGTACCGGTCTAGACCGGCTCATGAATCATCTGTGGTTTTGTCCAATGCCACATTTCGAACCTTCTCTTCACGTAGTTCCTTTGCCCTCGCGGCGAAATATATCGATAGTGGAATGACCAGAGCGATTCCAAAACAGCCGATTAGCGCCGAGATAGACCACATCATCTCAGTGACCGGATCTACTTTGAACGGTTCTACATTCTCTAATTCATGTGATGTAGACTGAACATGGGGTGCGAATTCATCAGGATGAATGACGTCTATATGATCAAGAGTAATTGTCCAGACACGAGTGCCGTTGTGTGTTGAGATGAGGTTAGCAGACGCTGCCTCGGCGTCGTCCAACGAGTCCGCATAGAGGCTCCCCAATCCACCCATCGGCAAATCTGGTGAAACGATGCCACGAATTGTGATATTTCCAGATTCATCTGCAGTAATACTGTGTACTTGCGATTCGGTGCAGACATTGTATTCCTCAAAGCCTCCATAATCGGTTTGCCGGCAACTGAATCGGTCGGCATTTTCATTGCCTAACATTTCATGGTGATACCATACTCCATCTGATACGCTTACTGAAACCATATCGCCTTGTCCTACCCCTGCAATCGAGATGTTCAACCAAGTTGTCGAGCGGTTTGTTGAGAACGTCCATGATTGGCTGGTATCATCGTCGGACAATCCCTGATCGATTGCTGTGTGTTCGACTTGCTCATTGGATGTGTGATAGAGGTAATACGATGAATCAATTGTTGCTCCATAAACAGCATATGAGAGAATCACGATGAGGGTTAAACCCAGCCCAATCATGGTTCGAAGCATGTTTGGATTTTGAGCCAACGCCTTCTTCATGGAACGCCCAGCGGAATTCACCGTTTGAACATTGTCAGGTGCCTGTAAGAATACCCCACCATAGGTGGGGCGGTCAGCGTTAAATATGGCTTGTTGGTCGGCGACGTGCTTAGGTGGCTCTCATGACCACGTTTTACGATGTTCCAGCGGACCTTCTCATACCGGTTCTTGCCGACCGTCTAGAGGCTAATGCCAAAATCAATCAGCCTGAATGGGCTGAATTTGTCAAAACCGGAGCGCACAAAGAACGCCCTCCCGTTCAACGAAATTGGTGGTATCTCCGAAGTGCAGCCATTCTTCGAAAGGTTGGCCGTTTGGGCCCAGTAGGCGTCAATCATCTTTCACAGGCCTTTGGTGGCCCGAAAAACCGCGGTTCTGCACCCAATCGTGCAACAGCAGGAAGCCGACACGTGATTCGAACATCTCTCCAGCAACTCGAAGATGCAGGTATGGTCACAGTTCGACGCAACGCTGCTGGTACTGTGACCATGGGTCGAATTCTCACTCCGGCGGGACAGAAAATTCTCGATGATGTTGCGCACGAAGTCCGACCACAGGCAGAGGAAGTATACCCTGGCCTCGGCAAGTACTGATTGGAGAGGAGAGTGTGGGTGAAATCATGTCTGCTAACGATGATGAATTAGCTAAGATACGCGCCTCACGTCGTGCTGAAATCCAGAATCAAATAAATTCACAGGATGATCAACAAGTCCACGCTGAAGCCGAACAAGCAGTGGCAGAACAAGAGGCAATCATGATTGCCGCTGCCATGCAAACCATCCTTACCCCTGAAGCTCGTGATAGATTGGCCCGAGTTGAATTGGGTCATCCCGAACTTGCTTCAACAGTAAAGCAACACTTGTTCACGCTTTATCAGAGCAATAAACTTCGTATTCCAGTCGATGATGAAATGCTCAAGCGCATTTTGCAAGGACTTACAGATAGCAACCGTCGGAAGACGACCATTCGCAGAATTTGAGGTGAAACTATGTCACGAAACAAGCCCTATGCGAAGAAAAAGCGCCTGAACAAGGTGACAAAACAAAACCGCCGAGTCCCTGTTTGGGTCATGATGCGAACCAATCGCAAGGTGACCACACATCCAAAGCGTCATCACTGGCGACGCAGTAAACTACAACGCTGAATGGAGGAATGAAAATGGCAGAAACCAAAGAGATGGTCGTTCCACTTCGCGCTGCATGGGCAGTTCCACGAACTCAGCGCGCCGCACGTGCGATGAAGGAAATTCGCAAGCATGTATCTAGACATATGAAAATCAAAGAGGACGAAGAAATGTGGATTGACGAAGCCGTTAATCATGCAATTTGGGCCCGTGGAATTCAGAAACCTCCTCGCAAGATCCGTCTTGTAGTCACACGAGAAGAAGGCTTCCCGATTGAAGTCAAATTGGTTGAGGAGTGAGAAGAATGGGCAATATCCGACCGTCATTCATCAAAATTCGCGCCATCCGTCTATGTGTAGAGTATCCTGACAAGTTCAATGATGACTTTGACAACAACAAGAAATTGGTAGAAGAATTTACCGATGTCGACAACAAGCGTATGCGCAATTGGATTGCAGGTTACATCACCACCTACATGCAGCGCCGAGAGGACTGAGGTGGCGACATGTCGGCCCTTGAGGTCGATCAATCCGGAGAGATTGGCCACGTTCATCATTCTCAACGACAGATATTACTAAACTTTGTGAAGCATATCAAGTCAAATGGATTTTTGCGCTATTCATACCCAATGCCCGACCAAGAGCGTGGCGAGGGCTGGATGATGTTCCTCTACGAGCGATTGTCGGTTGACATCATCAATTCATTTGAGGCGTGAGAATGGGCAACAATTCCAGCATCCCTCATCCACAATGGAATTGCGAACTAGTTATCGTACTGGTCGAGCCAAAAATTGAGGGTAACATCGGTGCAGTTGCCCGTTGTTTGCGAAATTTCGGACTAAATGAATTACGAATTCTTCGCCATGAGGGTGAATTCTCCGATGAGACCAGAAATCGAGCCAAACACGCACAGGGTGTTCTCGATGACTGTCAAATCCATAATGATTGGCAATCGTGTTTTGAGGACATAAACATCGTAATTGGAACGAGTGGAAAGCGCGAGATTGGTGACAAGGTCCAATTCCGTCATTTCCTGTTGCCAACAGAACTAGGTGAAAGATTGTCTAAGGTCCAAGGTAAGGTTGCCATTGTCTTCGGTCCAGAGGGAATGGGGCTAACACAGGATGAGTTGCGTGCATGCGACCTACTTCTGACAATTCCGACTTGGGAAGGCTATCCAATTCTCAATTTGAGTCATACTGTAGCTATTGTCTGCTACGAGTGGTTCCAGACATTGCTTCCCAAAGTAGGCCATGACAGTGCTCTGCCCAAGACCGTTCACACTGAGCGTTTGCTTGACCCTGAACTGAAGCGTGAAATTCGAAAACGTGCTGAGGAGATTGCGAACGCATCTAGTAAGCGTGATGATCAGAAGGCCTCTGCAGCCGATACTCTGAGTCGAGTCATTCTTCGCGGTATGCCGACCGATGATGAGGCACACAATCTTCTCGGACTTCTAGACGCTGCCTCGAATGCTATGCTAGAAGACGAGTGAATGGGCACCCCTGTGATTGGGGGACTTGAGGAATGACCAAACCTCTTGCCCCATCCGAATGGCCATGGCGGAAGTGATACGGTGCCCGTGGTCAACCAACGATCCTCTCTACCTCGACTATCACGACAAGGAGTGGG
>JAPYUB010000033.1 GCA_029942125.1 Candidatus Thalassarchaeaceae archaeon
CTGCTCTACATCGATGATTGCCCGAATACACCGGCCGAATACAAGGCCATGACCTCGGTCGATGGATGTCACGTCTCAGAGTATGATATCGACATGGATGGTGTCGCCGGCGACTTGGTCTCACCATTTGGCTCCGATCAATGCACCGCGACTTCTGATGAGATGACTCGAACCAACAACTCTGGATTTGGTGGAGTCGATGCGTTTGGGTGTTGGAATGGTGACGATGACACAGATGGCGACGGCGTTCGTCTGTATCTCGACATGTGCCCCGATACCCTCACTGGAGAATCTGTTTTGGATGCAGGTCCCGAACTGGTTGGCTGTTCGGACAGTCAGCGCGATGAGGACGCTGACGGCGTGATGTCTGACATCGATGTTTGTCCTGATACTCCTGCCAAAGAGGACGTCCAAACAGAAGGTGAATACGCAGGTTGCTCATTGGATGAGCGCGTCAGTAAAGGCGATACCAGTGCCGTTTTGCAGAAGAATCTCCTATGGATTGTTATTGGCTCATTATTCTTCATCGGCCTTGCAGTCATGGGGACTTTGATGGTATTTCGCCGTAAAGAGCAAGCTCCAACCGTTTCTGGATCATTTGAACAGTCTATGGTTGCACCAACCGGCTTCGCACAGGCTCCTGCTGTGGCCGCTGCTCCTCAAGTCGCTGCAGACTATACGCAACTGCCTGGTGGCGGAGGTTACTCCACTGGTGCAATGGGCGAGACCATTTACAATGCACCCGATGGTTCCAATTGGCAAATGCAAGCGGACTCATCGTTCATCAGAATCAATTGATTAGATGCCGGCGTGGTCAAACGCCTCATCAATCATTTCGGTGGGCGTTACCGAAGGACGGAAGCCACATCGTTGTTCGATTTCCAAAGCATCGACTATACCCCAAACCTCGTGTTTGTCATCATTACCATACTGGGGGTCACACCCTGTGCGTTCCTGATACAGGTTCGCGATATCACTCATCAGTGACCCTTCACCCGTACCGATACAGAGTGTTTCACGGGTTGGCGGGGGATTCTCAAGAACATGCATGACGATTTCGATGATATCAGATATGTGTACGAAATCTTTCATCTGTGTGCCATCGCCGGGCACGCTGACCCAGCCGAAAATTGCGTCCCGTGCAAATTGGTGAAGAATACCATTCCCCTCTTCTGAATCTAAGCGGACGCCCTGTACATTCGAACATCGTAGGACACTCACAGGTGAATTTTCAGTTGCATGTTCAATCCCACGTTCTTCAACCCAAAGTTGCCCTTCGGCTGCAATGTCCCTAGGTGCCAACGATGCCTGACTGGAATAGTCCGGTGCTTCTGGTGTTGATTGCGGATGGACGCGTAGTGTCCCAATCAGAATTAGATGTAGACTGCCATGCCGCTCGACTGCCTCTAGGATGGGTCTGGCCGCATCACGCATGGCTAAGAGTGCCGCTCGATCGTCCCGTCCGCCGCCCGTTTGAGGCGGATGTGCATTCATCAGGATGACCGCATTACAAGACGCTAGCATAGCATCCACCTGCATTTTTTCTTGTAGTATCTCAGATGGTATGCGAACAAGATTATCTCCAAGAGCGGCTTCAAGATAGGGTTGAACAAAATCATCCTCCCCACTGATGCCGACCTTCATACTGCTCACCTGACATAACCTTCACGGCCATAGGGTATGATGTTGACGGCCGATTCCCTATTGTGAATCCACTGCTTCGCCCGCGAACCTTGAAGTGCCGATAGATGACAGGCGGGAGCGGAAAGGCGCCCCGTAGGGGCGCTCGGAGGTGAGCATTTGGTCGACCAACTTCCCAACCTTGGACGAGAGCAAGAGATGCTTGCGGCCATGGGCATGACCTCCATGGATGATTTGTTTTCAGACATCCCAGAACATGTTCGAAGGGACGCACCACTTGATTTGCCTGAACCCCAGTCTGAAGAAGAAATTCTTAGTGATGCTAGAATGTTGTTGGGCACAAACATCCCAGTCGATAGCCGCCCATCTTTCCTCGGTGCGGGCTTGTACAGCAATTACGTGCCGGCCATGGTTCCGATGTTGGCCACTCGTGGTGAATTCCTTACAGCGTACACACCGTATCAGCCCGAGGTCAGCCAAGGCATGCTTCAGGCGATGTGGGAATTCCAGACAATGGTATCTGAATTGGTGGGCCTCCCTGTATCGAACGTATCCATGTATGATGCCAGTACATCAGCTGCTGAAGCCTTGACCTGTGCTGTCCGTATCCATAATCGCAAAGCATCACAGAAGTCGACCATCTATGTTTCTGAACTCGTTCCACCACATCGAATGTCGGTCATTCACAATTATACACAAGGCGCAGAAATCGTCCTCAAGACATTACCACATGACGATGATGGAATGCTAGACTTGTCGGCCGCAGCCGCCGCCGAAGGAGCGTGTGCAGTGTATGTTGAGCAGCCCAATGCGCTCGGTCTTCTCGATGAAGGGTTGTGCGAATTGAAATCGATTGTTGGTGAGAATACCGCACTCGTCGTCGGTGCCCAACCAGTGTCGCTCGGGTTGGTCACTCCGCCTGGCGAATATGGTGCTGATATCGTGGTCGGCGAAGGACAACCCTTCGGAATCGGACCGACTGCTGGAGGGCCAATTTACGGCCTGTTTGCTTGTTCTCAGGTCTACATTCGGCAAATGCCAGGACGCATTGTCGGCTTGTCCATGGATTCAGAAGGCGCGCGCGCGTTCACCCTCACTCTCAGCACCAGAGAACAACACATTCGACGCCATAAAGCGACATCGAACATCTGCTCAAACGAGACTCTAATCGCGTTGATGGGTGCAATGCACATGGCGTTACTGGGCCCAGAAGGACTCGAGACCCTTGCTCGGCGAAATGCAGGGGCCTGTGCGGTGACAAAGGCTGCACTACTGGACATTGACGGAGTTGAGGCCGTTCATCCCAACGGTGCTCATTTCAACGAGTTCGCCATTCGTCTTCCTCGACCATCTGCTGATTTGCTTACTTTCCTTGATGAGGAGTATGAAATCACGGGGGGCTTGGATCTCTCTCAATGGTGGCCTGGCCGTGAACACGAACTTCTCGTCTGTGCAACCGATCAGATTGTTACGGAAGATATCGAAGATTTAGTTGAAGGCATTCAAGATTGGCTGGAGGGTTATGAATGAGTGACTTATTCGCCTTCAATGGTGCCAAAGGTGCCGGTTATGCTCAACCCGTCCCGCTCTCTGATGACTTCACCATCCCGCTCGCACTGCAACGCAGTGCCCCCGCTCGCTGGCCAAGGGCTTCCGAACCGGAGATTGTTCGACACTATACGTGGCTTTCAACTCGAAGTCACGGCATCGATTCTGGTTTCTATCCACTCGGTTCCTGTACGATGAAACATAATCCACGCGTCAACGAGCGCATTGTTCAGATGTCTGGCATGAATGATCTTCACGCATTGGCCCCCACCTCCCATCTTCAGGGCTTGATGGCCATCTTCAATGAAATGCAAGAGATGCTTGAACACTGTGCGGGTATGGACACGGTCACACTTCAACCGGTTGCTGGTGCACACGGTGAATTCACGGCGATGCGTTGCATTCAGGAATATCATCGAGACATAGGTCAGGCTAATCGAGACAAGGTGATTGTCCCTGACAGTGCACATGGAACAAATCCGGCCAGTGCAGCGATGTGCGGTTACCAAATCATCGAAATCCCTTCCTTAGAAAATGGTCGTCTCGATCTCGACGCTATCCGCGCGGTTGTCGGCGAGGATACCGCCGCCATGATGGTCACCAACCCAAGTACGCTGGGTATTTTTGAGCCTGAGATTTCCGAGGCGGCTGAGATTGTCCATTCCGCGGGTGGTCAGATGTACTATGATGGTGCTAATTTCAATGCAATTCTAGGCAAAACCAACCCCGGTCTGATGGGCTTTGATGCGGTACACTACAATCTTCACAAGACATTCAGCCAACCCCATGGAGGGGGCGGTCCCGGTGCGGGTCCGATTGGAGTGAAATCCCATCTTGCCGATTATCTTCCTGCACCTTTGGTCGTCGCTTCTGTTGACGGAGAAGGGGAGCCGTGGTACGATTGGTATGACCCTCCAAAATCGATTGGAAAGGTTCAGCAATGGCATGGAAATGCAGCCGCGACCGTACGAGCTTGGGCCTTCTATCGACGCTATGGACGAGAATTGGAGAAGATGAGTGAACATGCGGTGTTGAATGCCAATTATCTCCGCCATCGAATCATGAATCCCACTGACGAAGTCCGAGCAGGCATTCATGCCATGCCGATTGACGGTGCACCCACAGACATCGTCAAGCATGAGTTCACCCTGAACATGTCTCCCCTCAAGGATGCCACAGGTGTAACCGGCAAGGATGTCGCCAAGCGACTTCTTGATTATGGATACATGGCGCCCACGCTCTACTTCCCGATGATTGTCCCTGAGTGTCTGATGCTTGAGCCAACTGAAACCGAGAGCAAGGAAGCCATCGATAAGTTTGCAGATGATTTCCTACAGATTCTCGCTGAGGATCCTGAACTTGTCAAGACCGCGCCGCACGACACACCAGTCAAGCGTGTCGACGAAGTATGGGCCGCCCGGAACCTGATTCTACGGCACCCGCTCGATGAGTAATGATGCATCGCTTTGATGCAGTATGCGCCCCCTCGTCGTGGCATGGCGGTACCGGATGCTCACTTCCTTTTGGGTGAGGCAAAGTGGTTCGGTTCCGGGCGTCTACCGCCTCGGTTGCCCCATGAAATCAACGCTCCAGAGGCTTGGAATGGTTGGCGCAGACAACGATTACAACCCGATCTTACGGGATTCTTATTTCCGGCAGCGTGGTCGGTTTTTCTTCTCGCAGCCGGTCTGATTCCCATGTTTCTCCATGCCATTGGACATGGAATCGGAATGGATTTGCGCTTGGGGCTCAGTCTTTGGCTTGGCTCATTTTTCCTGCTATGGCTGAGTGCTTCACTAATTTCTCTGAATCAGATTGAAGGTTCACCTGCCAAGATGTGGTTGTGGAACACTGTACGAATCGAAACTATCCTCCTCGGAGTTCTAATTTGGGTGGTATACAGTGAACCGTCCGGTTCTCTTGCAGTGGTCGCCATGTTGATTTCTCTCCCACTATGGATGTCTCATCTGGTGCGTATTGCAACCCTATTGGCGTGGCCTCCTGGTCGTTGGCTTCTACCAATAGCACACGTGGATATCGGACTTTCGAGTATTGATGCCGAGTGGACATCCGAGTCAAAACGATGGGCGCGTCGCCCTCTTGCCCGCCGTGAGATTAGTTCCGGTGAGATGGGCGATACTCGCCTAGAGATGGTTTTGTTTGGCGTTAGAGAAGGAAATCATGATTTTATTGCCATGCACCTGGTTCACCCCAGTGGGGCCATCATCGATCCATTTGTGGGTCCTTCAATTGGCCACAGCATCCCGTTTCCTAGATTGGGCCCAACTTTCGCGGATGTACCCAACGTTATCGCAATTCAAGAACAGATTGGTCACCCCCCAGTCACTCCTGTTGTCGCTGAATGGCCTACCCATCTAGTCCCTGAATGGGATTTAGAAGAAGAGTGATTATTCCCACTCAATGGTGCCCGGTGGCTTGTGTGTAATGTCGTAGACCACACGATTCACATCACCCTTGAGCTTGTTCGTGATACGTGTGCTGATCTTCTGTAGGATGCTGTGAGGAATCTCCGAATATCGTGCCGACATTCCGTCCACGCTGCGCACGGCTCTGACCACAATCGTTTCCCCATATACTCGGGCATCTCCATGAACGCCGACGCTGCTGACTGGTAGTAATGCAGCGAAATACTGCCACGGAATCTCCATTTCACCAGCCTCTGCAGCTGCCTCAAATTCTTCTTCGACGATGGCGCAGGCCTCACGACATGCTTCGGTTCTCTCCCGCGTCAGATCTCCAAGAACACGCACTGCGAGCCCCGGTCCAGGGAAGGGTTGGCGGTTGCTGCTGGGGATTTCCATTGCTTCCGCCATGATGCGCACTTCATCCTTGTAAAAATCACGAAGTGGCTCTACGATAATTAGGTCGACATCATCGGGAAGACCACCGACATTGTGGTGACTCTTGATGACATCTCTATCGCCTCCGCCGGATTCAATCCAGTCTGGTGCAATCGTTCCTTGGACGAGGTACTTGGCCCCACACAACGCCTGTTCCTCTTCGAATACACGGATGAACTGTTCACCGATGACCTTGCGCTTCGCCTCGGGTTCAGTAACACCCTCAAGATGCTTGAAGAATCGTTCACTGGCATCGACCACTTTCAGATTGAGGCCAAGGTCAGTTAGCATCTCTTTCACTTCTTCAGTCTCACCTTTTCGCATGAAACCGGTGTCGACATAGACGCAGTGCAGCATGTCGCCGACCGCGTTGTTGGCCATGACCGCGGCTACAGTTGAGTCGATGCCTCCACTGCAGGCGATGATTGCAGTGTCATCGATTTTATCTTTGAGAATTGCGATTCCTTCATCGATGAGCATCTGAGCGTCCATCTTAGGCACCTTCCGACTGCGTCAACTCATCGTCGGCAATGACCTTGTTTGTCATCGCTTCGCGGTAGGCTGCGAAGGCGGTTGAGAGTTTTGCATTTTTACAGGACAGGATTTGAATGGCGAGTACGGCGGCGTTCTTTCCACCATCCACTCCCACGGTTGCCACAGGCATACCCGGTGGCATCTGTACGATTGAGAGTAATGAATCCAGAGGAACTTTTCCGCCGACCGGTACGCCGATGACCGGCTTGACCGTCATCGCTGCAATCACACCGGGCAGGGCTGCAGCCACACCCGCTATGCCGATGAAAACCTGACAGTTATTCTCCAGCGCAGCATCGACGATACCTTCCAGATATTTTGGGGCACGATGTGCACTGGCAACCCTCAGTTCGTAGTCGATTTCGAAATCATCGAGAATCTTAGTTGCCTTGTTTGCAATGGGCAAATCCGATCGCGAACCGAGGATAATGCAGACGTCCATCATGCCACGCCACCAGTGGTCGGTTCAAATGCCTCACGGTGCGCACAGGCGCACGCGAAGGGCGTGAAACTTGCTCGACTTCGCCGCAGTACCTCACCTCCTCCTGAGGTGTCGATGGCCCATGTCCAGATGCCCGGGCAGAGCCGGTCACCTCCGGAATGTACCAACCAGTTTCGTGCTCCGAACATCTTGTGATGTTCGGCCACAGCGAACGGTAGGAAGG
This sequence comes from Candidatus Thalassarchaeaceae archaeon, assembly GCA_029942125.1. GTDB lineage: Archaea > Thermoplasmatota > Poseidoniia > Poseidoniales > Thalassarchaeaceae > MGIIb-P. The sequence goes on from JAPYUB010000033.1 coordinate 7,250, forward strand.
GTGAGGGGAGATCCAGCAGCCACAATCCATCGATACCCTCGCGTGCAGGCAATAGCACAGTGGAGATTCGACGAGCCAGATGTCTCTGGCTTTGGACACAGCGCGCCTCAAGCCACGTCGGCATCAACTCGCCCTTCACCCAAAGGTCGATGATTAGCAGAGCGCGCCCGCTCGCGCCGATGAGTGCAGCCTCGGCAAAACTGCGAACTGAAAGTGGTACATCTCGACCTTGGCGTAAATCGCACAGTGCACCAATCAATCGCAACAGTCGTAACCTAATCTCGAGGTTCACTCCAACGAACTCACTGGGTTCAGGTAGCACGCCCCACAGAGTGGAACGCGATTTCCAGCGAACATCCGAGATATCTTCTGCAAAGTATCGCATCAACCAAAGGCGGAGGTGTCCGCCCAGATCCATCTCAAGTAATCGCAAGACTCAGAGGTCGTAGGCCAATCAGTATTTGATTCACTGGTGGGGGACCCAGGTTCCACTTTCAGCATCGTATTGCTTGAGGCTGCCATCTGGGTCCTGACACCACGAGACTCCGGCCTCATCTGCCCACAGAGTCTGTCCATGTTCGTTCGTCGTTGCGTGCGCCGGCACATTTACCTTCAAAAATTCAGGCTCAGTCAATACACCAGCCACACCTTCAACGTGACTGACAACTGCGATCGGCTCTGTTTCTGCCACACCCGCCATGGCGTAGATATCCTCGGCCGGTTGAGCCTCGATGCCAAAGCCACCTGCGTACTGGTCAACCTCATCACGGCCCCTTCGGCGCGTGAGGAAGACGGCTACACCTCCGACACCGATGAACAGGACGATGATTAAGGCAATCAGGAATGGCATGTAACCTCCTTGTTCCTCAATGGAACGAGAGGGGTCGTTTGGATAGAAATCGGCCACATCACCGATACCATCTCCGTCGCTGTCAGATACTTCGTTGGGGTCGTTAGGGAATGTATCCTGCGCATTATTGACGCCATCCCCGTCACTATCGATCTGGGTCTGACTGCAACCCACGCTGTTGACAGATTCACCCGAGGGCGTGTCTGCACACGTATCTCTGTCATCCTTCACCAAGTCACCATCGGTGTCTGCCTGCTCGGGCGAACAACCGTCCATGCGAGCATTCCAAATGCTCAGGGTGTTGGCGCACTGGTCAAGGTCGTCAGTCACACCATCGTTGTCATCATCGAGTTCGGAAAGTGCACAACCCGAGCTGTCGACTGATTCACCAACGGGGCTGTTTGGACAGTTGGTGTCTATGGCATTGTTGACGCCATCCTCATCTCCATCCAATTGAGTCAAATCACAGCCGTTCAGATTGGCATTGTAACCCGGCTGCGTCATTGGACAGAGATCGTCGGCATCCATGACACCATCATCATCAGTGTCGCGCTGGGCTGCACCGCAACCCGTACTGTCGGCTATATCGAGTGTTGAAGTGTAAGGGCACAAATCGTCGGCGTCATAGATCCCGTCCTCGTCAGAATCCCATTCCGAGTCCGCGCATCCGTATCCGTTCACAGCCGCGCCCGGTGGGCTTGATGGACACTGATCGATATGATCCTTAATGCCGTCATTGTCGGTATCACGTTGGCTTGCTGCGCAACCATATCCATCAATTTCTTCTCCCTGAGGTGAACCTGGGCAGATATCGAGGGCATCGGAGACACCATCCATGTCCGCATCCTTCTGCGAATCACTACAACCGATTGCATCGGCGACTTCGCCGCCGGGCGTGTTCGGGCAGGTATCATTGTCGTTGGTCACTCCATCGTTGTCATCATCAAGTTCTGATGCGGCGCAACCGTTGCTGTCCACGATTGCTCCAGTAGGGCTGTTGGGACAGTGATCGGGATTCACACCGGTGGGATTGTCACCGTATCCATCGCCATCAGAATCCTGCTGCTGTGTGTACTCGTTGGGGAAGGCGTCGGAGTTGTTTCCGCTGGGGTTATCGCCCCAGCCGTCACCATCGCTGTCGGCCCACTGTGAACTGTCGTTGGGGAAGGCATCGGGGTTGGTTCCCGACGCATTATCGCCATATCCGTCACCATCTGAATCGGTACATTGAGTGGGGTCATCCGGCCATTGATCGGCATTGTTACCGGCTGGGTTGTCGCCACAACCATCACCATCCTTGTCGACCCACTGCGTTCCATCCTGCGGGAAGTCATCGGGATTGGTTCCCGAGGCATTGTCACCCCAGCCGTCATCATCACTGTCGGCCCACTGAGAGGGATCGTTGGGAAAATCATCACCATTGTTTCCACTCGAATTGTCACCATATCCGTCACCATCGGTGTCGGCCCACTGTGTCCCGTCGTTGGGCCAGAGGTCGGGATTGTTACCGTTCGGATTGTCACCATATCCATCACCATCATAATCAGACCATTGGGTGGAATCAGTGGGGAAGTCATCGGCATTGTTGCCTCCCGGATTGTCACCATATCCGTCACCGTCATAATCGGACCACTGAGTCGGGTCGGTAGGGAATGCATCGGGGCTGGAACCGTTCGGGTTGTCGCCGTATCCATCACCATCCTGATCAGAGCATTGTGTGGGATCGAATGGGAACTGGTCGCCGTTGGTTCCGTTGGCGTTGTCACCGCAGCCATCGCCATCCGCATCGGACCACTGTGTTGCGTCCAAGGGGAATGCGTCACCGTTGGTGCCGTTGGCATTGTCACCATATCCGTCACCATCCGCATCGTTCCATTGGGTTGAGTCGTTGACGAAATCATCGATATCATCAGTGTAACCATCTCCGTCTGTATCACGCTGACTGTCCGAACAGCCGTTCTGATCCACAGTTGCGCCACTTGGTGTGTTGGCACACAAGTCATTCTGGTCCCAGATACCGTCATTGTCTGCATCATGGATGATTGTGATACAATCTACATCTGTATCCATGATTCCGCCAGCCACGATCAAAGTCAGTTTGACTTCCACGCAGTAGTAACCACTGAGTCCGGGAACAGTCCATGATTCGTTTCCACTCTCCACCCCACTGGTCGCATTGAAGGAACTCCATCCACTGTCGAAATGCGTCGTGTTGTTCGCGTAACCATAGAAGCGCACCTTCTGAACATAGACAGATCCGCTCGTCAGATTGTATGCGCTCCAAGTGACGCTACCGTTGTAGAGGTTGGTCACTTCGATATCGGGGAGTGCCGGGATGAAGCAGTCGATGCCTGTATCGACAAGGCTGCCATTCGAATCGTACAATTCGGTGTAGAAACATTTCTCAGTCCGTGTCGATGGCATTGCCCATGATGTTGAATTCGTGTGACTTGTTCCAGAACTGATTGTAACCCAATAGGTTCCGAAATCCAAAATCGTTCCATTGGGGCCATCCAACAGGTACCAATCGACATCGTAGGTGTTGCCTGTGGTCAGGTTCGTCAACAGAACCGAACCGGTGGTGTCGCTGGTGACGGTGTTCTGAATGAAGAGTCGTTCTCTGCAATATATGTCGGAATCAATCAATGTCCCAGCAAGGCTGTGATTCATGTCGTAGAGGTCACCTATGATGCAGTAGGTGCCACCCATTTCGTACGTGTTAAGCGTCATATTCAGCAGATGATTCGCGGCATTACTCGCGGTGAAGTTGTCTAGTGTAGAACTGAGCAAGGTATGGGAATTTCCATTCCAATAGGTGTACTGAGCCGCAATCTGGTAGTCTGTCCCCACCGAAAGGTTTGATGCTTCAAGGTGTGCAGCGGTGTCATTCATATGCGTGACATTCAGATTGCCACTTGCTGGTGGAAGCACGGCTGTATTCCAGCACTCCCATACCTCGTCAATCAGGTTGTTTGACGAATCCCATATGTCAACCAACAGACAGTGAGGCAAACCTCCACCGTTGTTGGTGAAGTTGATGGTTTGATTGTGTGGCGCAGACCCACTGGTGAAGGAATAATTTCCTAAATCATAAGCAGTGGTGATGTTGGCGTCAGTGATGTACCAATCAACCGTATATGATGCACCAACCGTAAGATTCGATGCTCGAATCCAGCCACTGATGTCACTGGTATGATTCACATACAATATCTCGTGATACATACAATCGATGTCATCAGCCGACATGTTCCAGGCGGTCCCCACCTGTTCCCATACCTGCGCAGTGAAGCACCATGTTCCACCTACCGAGGGTGAACTGTGCGCCTGATTCGTATTGCCTGTGGTTGAAGATGGCACATTGGTACCAGATTGCACGGTGGTGTGAGCGGTCCCATTCCAGAATGTCCAGTACCAGTCAATCTCGTAGTATGAATTTGCAGATAGGTTGCCCCATGAGTAGGCGCCGTTTGTTGAAGTAACACCTGTTACCGTAACCCATTCTGTCCCGGTTCCAGTAGGCGTTGAGCCACTCCAGCCGTTCCAGGTTCCAGTTGTAACATTGCCTGTAGATCCACTGGAACCAGCACTTCCATTTACTCCTGTACCGAATCGGGCGCCCCCTAATCCTCCAGATCCACCTGAGGTGGAGATGGTTGCGGAACTTGAAATCATCAGATTACTGGAGTTACTGGCGCGGATGTCGATATTGCCGGCGGAACCGCCTCCGCCCCCGTCTCCTCCGTCATACATGAACAGGCATGGAACACCTGGCAGGCAATCGCCATCGGCTCCGTTTCCGCCACTACCACCTTGGGCGAGCACGACCCCTCCCGATGAGCCGCCGATTGTGACATTGTTAGAGCGCATCACGATTGATCCACCTGATCCTCCGCCGGCTCCAGGTCCGCCGGTTCCAGACCCGTTGTTGTATCGATAACCAGGGTCCCCGTCGTATCCAGAAGCACTGACGCTGCCGTAGATTATGATGGTGTCAGCGTAGATGACTATGCGGCCACCACCCCGTCCACTGGCTGACACGAGGTTTCCTGCACTGTCATAGACAGAACCCCCGTTTGAACCAGTCTCGTTTCCGACACCGTAGGAAGAGCCACCGTTGGATGTAGTGCCACCGCCATCTCCACCGATACCGTAATGACCGGCTCCACCAGCTCCATATCCTCGCCAGCTGCTGGAGAGATATTCTGAGTTACCAACGCCCTGAGAGTTGGTTGCGTTGTCTTGGGCGATGATGGCTCCTCCGGCGGCCACAGTGAGTGTGTTAACTGTGAGGATGAGGTCGCCAGTAGCCACAATCGAGCCGCAAGGGGCGACAATTCCACAGCCGATGAAAAGGTCATCGTAGGCGTGGCTACCGTTCAGATATGTGGTGTTGAGAATGGTAGCATTCGTTGTTCCTGCACCAGGTGGACCTGACGGCGAGGTAGGTGTGCCACCGCCACCAGAGCTCAATCCGCCAAAGGTGACCGCGTAGGTGTTCGTCGCACTACCCCAGCCGAAGATCTGTGCGTACAACGTCTGATTGGTGGTCGACGTATAGGTCACCGATTCGGAGTTGCCGGTACCTGCCGACCAGTCCACTTGACTCTGACTAGAATCGTAGAGATCCATGTCCAAATCGCCCTGTGAACTCGTGAATGAGATATTCACCCAATAGGTCGTGCCGGCGGTTGCATCGATGGAGAAGAAGTCGTCATCTGAAGAATTGTGAATCGTCAGGCTGCTCTGGCTTGATGGTGAAGAAATCGCGGTGGCCGTTGTGAAGGAATCGTTTGGCTCGTTCACATCACCAGTGGTGGCTGGCGGTGGCGGAGTTCCAGTGGACTCAACAGACAGGTTGTACCACGAGGTGCCACCCGAAGAGAACACCCAGACGACGATTATTCTATTCGTGGTGAGATTGAATACAACCTGCTCGTTATGGCTCGTGCTGTGACTATAGTCAATCATGATGTTGTTGCCTATGCTATTGGTGTAATACACATTCAACTGCAGATTTGCCGTGCTGTGGAGGAACGACAGATTGACGAAATTCATCGAGCCAGAGGAGAGATTGAGGGTGAGGTAGTCGTCTTGGCCAGCGTTGTGGATGTTCGCGGCTGTGGTGCCGTTCACCTGAATGGACGTTGCGGCGGAGGCCGAGTCATTGGGCTCGTACTGATCGGGCGTCAGATTAGTGGTGCCTGCATGGTAGAATGATGAATTCCAGGTGTTCAGAAGCGTCTGGTTCGAGTACTCGTAGAGACGGAAGGATACCGCGTAATTCCCTTGGAAGTTACCCGGAGACCACGCAGCGGATGCAGTCATCGTGCTGCTGCTCGGACTGTTCCAGATACCGCTGTCTGAATTATGGAGAGAGCCGCTGGGGAAATAGGTGAACACAGACCACTGGTAGATTTCTGTGCTGCTGAGGTTCGTCCCAGTCACCAATGCACCCACATGCGTGATGTTGGATGCCGTGACCGCCTCATTTCCGGTGAGTCCCCCGCCAATGACAAACTGAGATGTGGTATTGGCCAAAGAAAGTCCAAGGATATCGGTCAATTCGCCACTCACGCTGTAGGTTCCATTAGTCGTTGGAGTCGTCCAACTGGCATTGTAACTAGCGTTTCCTGAAATACCGCTGAAAGTTCCGTAGTCAAACCCATACATCAGTCCAGAGGGGTAGTAAATGAACACCCACCAATAATATGTATCGTTACTATCCAGATTTGTAGGATCCACACTCGCTGAACTGTTGGTGACACTTGAGAGTGAAACGGCCTCATTTCCTGTCGACGCAGCCGCATTCGGAATGCCTGCGACTAGAGTCGACAGAATCAGCATCGTCACCATGAAAATCGAATTGCTACGGTGGAGTTGCAATTCAGAACGAGCGCTTGCCATGGCTCTGGGAGGCCCTTATAGCACTTCAAACTCTCCATTGGTCTGAATCGCCCTAAAGGGCGGTTATGCGTGTTTGACAACAATTACTTCTATCGAATTTGAGGCGCCGTGTGCAGGATTTGAACCTGCGACCTGCGGATTAACAGTCCGCCGCTCCACCAACTAAGCTAACACGGCTTGCGAGTCGGCGACTTGGCTTCCATTCAAGAATGAATCGGGTGGCTTCGGCCCGAATTAACGGGGCTGCCAGATAGTGAATACTATGGGCGGTTTTGACCGGATTGAATTCATGGGTGAGGTTGGCGGAGCTTGGGATGCTTCTGCGGAGAACCTTGCACATGCTAAGGCTGTGCTAGCGGCAACCGCTGCGAGTGGAGCGCTGTATCGTGACGGATTGGGCATGATCGCCAGCGAGAATATCGTCAGTCCTCGCGTGCAGGAAGTTATCACCAGTGATTTGCATGGACGTTATGCTGAGGGCCTGCCGGGTAAGCGATATTATCAGGGCTGCGATGGTTTTGATGACATCGAAGCCCTCGGTATCTCATTGGCACAAAATGTATTCAATTGCCGATTTGCAAACATCCAATCCACCTCTGGAACCGTTTCCAATATGGGGGCATTCAAGGCATTGGCCAAACCCGGTGACAAAATAACCGCCGTATCGACTGCTGATGGTGGCCACATCTCACATGCGCGTATGGGAGCGGTGGGTGTGCGCGGGCTGGACCTGACGACCTATCCGTGGGATATCGACCGAATGGAGCCGGATGTTGATGCAGCCTGCGCGCTGATTCGCGAAATTGAACCAACTCTCGCCTTGGTCGGCCAATCCGTGTTCCTGTTCCCAACGCCTCTCCAAGAGATGGCCGATGCCGCCCACGAGGTTGGTGCGAAGGTGATGTATGACGGTGCTCATGTGCTCGGCCTCATCGCTGGGGGTCAGTTCCAAGATCCACTCCGAGAAGGTGCAGATGTTGTCACCGGTTCCAGTCACAAGACATTCCCAGGACCTCAAGGCGGTTTCATCCTTTCAGACAGCGAAGATGAGAAGTTTCACCGCAAGTTGAACAGTGCCATTTTCCCAGGCGTTTGCTCCTCTTACCACCTGCATCATGTTGCGGGCAAGGTAGTTGCACTAGCGGAATTTGCTGAATATGGCGCCGCCTATGCTGAAGCCATAGTTGACAACGCCAAGGCCTTCGGTGCTGCGATGGCTGCCGAGGGATTCGATGTTCTGGCCGAAGGTCGCGGATACACGGCTTCCCATCAGATTCTGACTCGACATGGAGAGATCGATTCGGGCGCCGGTGCAAAGGCTGCACAGATGCTTGAGGATGCAGGCATCATCACCAACATGAACATGCTTCCCGGCGACACCAAGGCGATGACTCCGAGTGGTCTTCGTCTGGGTGTGCAGGAGTTGACTCGCGTGGGCATGGGTACCACGCAGATGGAAGAGGTGGCTCGCCTCTATGCGCGCGTTCTGCTCAAGGGGGAGGACGCTGCTTCCGTCAAAGCGGATGTAGCCGCACTCAAGGGTGAGTTCCAGATCATACGCTACTGCTTCAATGAGGATTCAGTGAGTGGATATCCACTGTAATTCTGAATGGGGCAACATAATTGCGTTGTCGCTCAGTCGCTGCTGATATGCGAGCAACAGCCCTGATGCTCGGACTGCTGATGTTGTCAGCTCCGTTGTCTGGATGTTTCGGTAATGACACATCTCCGTCTACTCTAGATGAATCGGCTCTCCCCGAGGGAATTTTCGTAACCGGGCCGGATGGTTTGCCTGTAGATGTAGAACCGATTCCCATGAGTTTCAACTTCAGTGATGTCGGTGAGGATGGTGCAGAGCCCAGCCTTGGCATCACATCGAGCGGTTGCATTTTCTTCATCGCATTTGAGAAGGCCATGCGTTCCTGCGACCACGGTGAATCTTGGGAGGATGTTGCAGGTCCAATGTGCGCGTTCCAAACCAATGACCCGTGGGGGTGGGTAGATCCAATTACGGATCGGGTATTCAATGTGCAGATGCAGGGCTTGGAGACGTCTTGGATATGTTATAGCGATGATGACGGAT
>JAPYUB010000034.1 GCA_029942125.1 Candidatus Thalassarchaeaceae archaeon
GCGCACGCCTTTCTCATCAAGACTGGTGAGAGATTCGACTTCAAGAGGATATTCGTTGTACGTGAGATGACTGACAAGGCCCGCGCGCGTGGGCTGATCAAACCTCCAGTGCGCACGATTCGCTGCCCGAACCTTGAGGCCGACTTGGGTCCGGCCATTCCAAATTCGAATGAAGAAGCGGGGTAATCTCTCACCACGTGCATCGCAATCATCGTCTGATTCAGCGGGCAACAATTCGACCTCGCATCTATCGAATTTCTCACTCCGACCTCGTTTCTGGTCGTGCAGCAAACCGGAGGTCTTCAGTGGGACCTGAGTGACATCTCGTAATTTCCAAGCGCGCGAGTCTCGGGCTGTCATCGAGAATGAGGCGTGGGGGATGAACCAGTCTAGATAAGTTCCATCACTGAAATGCAAGAATCCCCAGAACCAAGGAATTGAAGGGGCTTGGACTGTGACCTTCTGAAAGTAAGCACTTCCTTGCACACTCTGGTCATCAATCATTCCATGGCATTTACTGGCGTGAAGACGTATGATATCATACCCCATATTATTCCCGAAGACATTGTTTGTATAGGCTGCTGATGATGTCGCTTCTGTCCAAGGTGTGATTTTCAAATCGAATGATCGAGGGGCACCATTTTCAACAGCGTAATCATCACCCCGGCATCGAAGCCAGAAGTGACTTCCATCATCCGCCATGCCCATCGAGAGATCCTCGTCGGTGACGGGTACAACCGCCCCAGAACCCGGGAATACTCCAGTGCCAGGCCAATCTGGATGCTGGCCATCGAGGGTTGCAATTCTGGTCTCTCGCATTAGATAGGGTTCGTACATCTCTTTGCCATCATACCACCATGCACAGACCATCCCCGGCAACGTATGTCTGCCCTCTTCATCGATGTGAAATCGACCTTCAGGTTTCCAATCGTGTTCGTTGACTCTAACATGAGGCGCGTCCTTGGTCGACCACAGTACCATCAGTTGTCGACTGCGTTTGGGATTCTCAGCGTCGGGGAGAACAATCAGCCACCACCACCACCACCATGAGAGGCGTCTCAAAGGTGGGAGGGTATCCAATCGCCACAAGGATGAGAGGTCCCCACCGAATGTTGACGGGGGTTTGGCCTCCATTGAACCACCTCAGTTGAGTTCACGTTTCTTGAACGAAGATTGGCCAATCAATACGAACATCGCTACAATCATGAGTAGAACTACGATTGAAATTACCAAATTGAGTAAAGGAGTGGTCGTGGGGAATGGGTCAAACCAGACCGTCCAAAGGGCAATTTCGGCGAAGAAACCAATCGATTGAGCCTGCCCGTACATCAGGGCATAATCATCCCAGACGAGCCAACCAGTTGAATTGATGATTTCAGCACCCCAGAATGAAACCGACAATGAGGCGATGCCCATCTGACGGGTGGTTTCAAACATCGCCAAGAACATCATGAAGAACTCCCAAACGGCGAACATTAACGCCAACAGAACACCAAATCGCGGAGCGATGATACCGAATGATGCAAAGATTGCAGCATAGGCTAGAACCGTTAGGAAAGTAGCTATTAGAACCCCGAACCAGATGCCTAAATCAGAGAATCTGTAGATGGAATCACCGGGTCCAAAGAATCCAGTCACCAAGGCGGACAAGAAGATGAGGCCGAGGAAATATGGCCAGGCCAACCCAATGAATCCCAGAAGGCGATACATCAGAATTTCAGCTCGGGCAATCGGCTTTCCGACCAGATAATGCAGCGTCCCGGCTTCTTGCTCGTCTCGAATCAATCCGGTTGCAAGGAACAAAGGAATGAAGATGCCCATGACAAAGAGGAAACCGAATTTGCCAAATCCGAGAAGGAAGGAACGATGCATCGATTCTTCAAGGAATTCACTTTCATTGGGGTCTTCATCGACATTGGGGTCAGCATTTACGGAGGTGAGCATGCCGTTGCGGTCGTAATTGTAAATCACATTGCAATCGATACCATCTCCATTCCAATCACGATCGAAGGATTCTCGTGACCAACAATCACCATCGTCATCGACGTTACCTACACTCTTCGCTTGAGAACCATCCCAGTTGGATGGGTCCTCGTCGATGAATCCATCACCATCGTTGTCCCATGAATCGATTCCAGTACTCATTGCATCGATGTAGAAGAGTAGTACAATGACAACCAACACAAGTCCAACTGCTCCCACACTCCAAGTCGAACGCTTCTTGCGATACTGACGCATCGTGAACTCAGCGATGGCGGTGGCCTTCCGATCCAACTTGGTCCAAACGGTCTCCGACAGGTTTCGCTTAGGGGGACCGACGGGGGGTATAGTGGGCTGCATCATGCTCGACCTCCAATCAGATATCCGAGAAGAGATTGAAGATTGTCATCGGGATTCTCGATGGCTGTGACCTCCATGCCCGATTCGACGATGAGAGCCGGCAAATCCTGATGAACATCAGAAAGGCTGTTGGTTTCGATAATCAGTTCGCCAGGATTGGGGAATCGAACACCGTACACAGACTGATGAGGAAGGACAGTTCGGCCAAGTTCTCGCGGATTAGGGGTTCGCAATAGGATGCGATGCGGGATGTGGTCTAGCAACTCTCGGATCGCATGCAGATTGCCCAGAGCCAGCAATCGACCATTGTGTAGAATCACAATCTGTTCAGTGATTCGCTCAATCTCGGAGAGGATGTGACTGGTCACAAGAATGGTCTTGCCCATCGCGCCAAGTTCACGAATGACGTTCATGATGGTCGTTCTAGCCAGCGGATCACAGCCCTGAAGAGGTTCATCGAGAACGATGAGGTCTGGGTCATTGACCAAGGCATGAGCAATCTTCACCCGTTGTCGCATTCCTTTGCTGTACTTTCCAATCTCTTTGTTGACGACATCTGAAAGTCCGACGAAGTTGAGCACATGCAGAGCGCGCTCCTTGGCTTCGTCTCTAGTCATTCCATGCAAACGTGCGAGCGTCGTAACGAAATCGAGACCCGTCATCCAATCATACAATTTCTCTGATTCACTGACGTAACCCAAGCGATGATATGGAGCTGGATTCTTGAATGGATCCGTCCCGAATAATCGAATTTGACCTTGACTGGGTCGTAAACGACCCACGATAATCTTGAGGAGGGTCGATTTGCCCGCGCCATTCATTCCAAGAACACCGGTAACTCCGCCACTGATGGCGAGACTCACATCGTTGAGACCGATGACCTGGCCATACCACTTTGAGACGTGATCGACCATGATAGCAGGGGCCTCGGGAACCTTCTGCCACTCCTTTTGGGACTGCCCCTCGCCGACTTGGTGCATATCAGGCATCATTCACGGGTCACCTCCAACGAATTCACACGACTGATGAGGATGTACAGAGAAATGCCATTCATCAACAACAGCGCAACAAATGACCAGGCGGCAGGGAAATCATAGGTCGTGTTGAGGCCCATCATGTACTGGCCGACATGAGCGAGGTTGTCGTACGGACTGATGAGATACAGCGTATCTCGGTCGAAAAGGAGTTTGATGAGGAAGGCGAGGATTCGTGAACCGAAGATGATTCCCAAGAACGAGGCCGCTGGGAAGAAGCGGCCCGTGCTGATACTCGACAAGGCAAGGCCAATGCTGGTGAAGGTCACCACCAACATGAACGCTGCAACCAGACCGCCTAGGAAGAACGGTAGGGTGTCCAAGAGGTAAGCCCAACCCTCGTTGTTGAGAACAATGGCTGCGGCGTAATAGGCACAATATGAAAAGACGATGACAAGCGAAAGAATCAGTGCCGCTGAGATATACTTCATCAGTGTGTAATCAGTTCGAGTCACGGGCCTTGAGAAGTAAATTGCCGAAGTGCCGTGTTGACGATCCTCTGAGATGAGACCACCGACGATTAACGCAGTTAGTAACGGCCAACAGCAGATGTTGTGGAATGGGCCAAGAACATGACCCCAGAGGTTGGCTCTAGACACACCATAAATTTGCATCAGGGCATCAATCCCCGTTAAGGTTGCCATGGCCATCGAGATGATGGGAAGTAACGAACCGAAGAGAACAATGACAACGAGTAGTTTAGTAGTCACCGGCCAAGGGCGATGGCCTTTGCTGAACAAACCATAGACATGGTGGCGTAGAATCGACCAGTTGCGAACCCAACGAGGATTGAGATTGCCTCGCCATGGACGATAGATTTGATGGAAGATGGTGCCAGCCTCAACCGTGGCCGACTTTGCGACCATCGCCATCCCTTGTCCTTCACCTTCTCCTGTTCCGTAAGCCGCTTCCATTCGGGCCTTGCCGGTCACTGCCCCGGCTTCTCCCATGAATTCTGCTTCACTTGAGGAGGCAGCCACAGGCAGAGTTTCGGGTGGGGCAGGCTCAGCGGCGGGTGGCACTTTGGCCACATCGTTGAGTAAGTTATCCAATTCAAACTCATCCTCACTCATGCGACCTTCCTCCCCAATTGTGCGGCATAGTCCATCGTCGGTGTGTTCCCACCCAGCAAATCCTTGCTGGATTTCACAGAATACCCAAGACGATCCATGATGACGATGAACAGGTCCTCAAGGCTGGGCTCATAATCCTCCATCTTACGAATCTGAACACTGGTTTCAGCGGCTGCTTTGATTATGGTCCCATAGGTCGAATCATCGATTCGTGTGATTCTCATGACGCGCCCAGTTCTGCGAACAGATTGACCCATATCCTTCAGTTTCTCTTCGATTCGGCTGGCCCCACCCCAGACTGAAATCTCGATTTCTCTGTCGATTGCCTTCAAATCCTCAATGCGACCCTGAGCGATGACTTGGCCCTTGTGAATCATCAGCATTCTATCGCAAATTCGTTCGACATCGTCCATTAGATGGCTGCTCATGATAATCGAACGGCCACCTTGCTTGACAACTTGGAACAGAGTATCTAACATGAAACCACGGGCATTAGAATCCAAGCCATTCGTCGGTTCATCACAAAGCAGCAGATCGGGGTCGTGAATCAGTGAACAGGCGAGTTTGGTCGCCTGCTCCATGCCAGTACTGAAGGTAGATACGGTACGATAGCGCTGGTCACGTAATCCAACATATTCGAGGACTTCATGGGCCCTCTGAACCGCAGAAACGGAATTCATTCCAAGTAACTCCCCAGCATATCGAACTTGATGGATGGCTTCCATTTCGGGGATGAGGCAATCATATTCCGGCATGTATCCAATTCGCTGCCGAATCTTGGCGCCTTCAGTGGCGATATCATGGCCGAGGACCTTGCCACCACCACTGGTCAGTGCAATCAGTCCGAGGATGGTCTTCAAGAGGGTCGATTTCCCAGCTCCATTAGGACCGAGCAATCCAGTCGCACCGGGTCGAACCGCTAGATTGATGCTGTCTAGCGCCAGATGTTCACCGTATTTCTTCACGAGGTCGTGGGTTTCGACAATCCATTCCTCTGTCATCGGCGTCGCCCCGTCGATTCTATGAATCGTCGGGGGGTACCACCTGACGATGCTCTATCAAACATCCCCCGGCACGTTCCAAATCATTCCCCAATGCCATTTCTGACCTTGACTGCAATCCCCTTTCGGAAGCATTTCGCTTCAGAAGCGGTACACAAAGATACGCCGTGGCCAAGGAATGTACCATCTTGAGCTTCGAGTAAGCACGGAAGGCCTGGATTCAGTTCTCCTTTGATCTCTGCAATGAATCCATGCATGACGTTTCGACCCTTGCGAGTGAATGGAATCGAATCATCGTCGACAACGACTGTGGGCATACCGCTGCCATGTAGGCGTCTTGCCCCCTCAAGTGTGAGGCTCAAACCACCATCTCTCAAGCGAGGCGAAAATAGGTGTTGGCCATCAGAAGCGTGCACATTTCTTACCCGATGAGTTTTGCTATAGACAAATGTACAGTCCGCCAGAATCTGTTCTGCTAATTCACGATTAACATCGAGGAAATAGCAGATCTTGTCCTCAATCATCTCTCGGTCCAATTCAGCCCTAGAAATCTCTTCATCAACACCTTCTCCAAATGCGGATTCAATCAAATCTAGATTGGCTTGCTTATTGTTCTCAAATGAAAGTTCAACCACGTGGTCAACATCACCAATCAGAGCCTCAAGGTCGAAGGCACGATCTTCGACAGACAAATCCTTCCAAATTGAAGATGATCCAATCAAATGCGCCCAAGGACTCACATCCTCCAACGTGTAAGGAAGCAGACCCATTGGTGTTTCGATGAATACAGCCGTATCAGGCCAGCGTCGAGCGATGGTCTGAACTAGTCCACCGATGCGATCACGCCAAGGACCTGGAGCCCCCGAAATAAGAATAGCACGCTGACAATCTGAATCGAATGAAGTGAGCAAGCGACCTAAAGCGGCCACAGAAGGTGGTGATGTCGTTAAATCCTGACTCACCCTCACACCGCCGGACCTCAAAGGATTCGTAGCAGCAATCAAACTTTCAGGCATATTGTCATAAAGATATTCGGTCGCTTCACGAAGGGCTGTATTCGTGTGACTGCGTTCCTCAACAAGACCCCAAATGGTTCCATCACGAATCGCTTGACGGCAGCGAGCAAGTTCGGATGCTGTAACTTCGAGATTATGTCTAGCCAGTAACTGACAGCGCGCATCATCAGGCATGGACCGAACGGATTCAGGCGTGTGGCCAGAAAGGGCAGCTGTCGAAATTGGGAATTCGCTCAAGTCACCAAGCTTGACCGTACCCCATGGCATGAGCATACGATCATCTCGAGCGAACAGTGCGTATGCTGCGGAATCAAACAGGTCAGCCCCAAGTGCAATACAGATTGGGAACAAATGAGGATGACCGCACCCGAACATATGGATGGGGCGATTCCAAGGAATGTGCTCACGGCAGGCAAGAATAATTTCGACAAGTTCCCGATAGCGCTGACGTTCCATCAATGGAACAATGCCGCCAATCGGATGAATGGCAAATTCGTGTTCCGCCATCCCTACTGCGCTCTGTTTTCTCAAATCAGAATGAATTCCGCCCTGGATTGGCCCATTGAGCATGGTTTCCCCGGCGGCTTCAAGTGATACACCTGAACGCGAAATAGTCTCTTGAACCGCTTGTTCGACCTCTTCTTTGCTCATGTCAGGAGTCCCGAATACATCGAGCATTGTGGCAATGTCCACTCCTATATCGCGCTGGAAAGAAACAATTTCCTCAACACCAACTTCAACATCACCGTAGACATAGTTCTGGAAGGTGCCTGAATCAGTCATGATGACGCCAGGGTAATCTAGGAGTTTGTGAACTCCATCTGTAACAGATTGTTCCTTTAATCGCTCATGCTTCCAAATGACGTACGAGTTCGTGATGAGTGCTTCAAAGCCATACTTATCCCACATCTCACGTGGCTCAATTGTACGAATATTTGGATTTATTACAGGGAGTAGACAGGGCGTTTTGAGCACATGAGTGGAGGTGTGGAGTTTTCCGAGGCGAGCCCAACCATCACGTTCAGTAATCTCGAACTTACCGTGGTCACCCTCCCGGCATGGGTTCGGCTCGCGTGTCATCGAGACAAGGCGGCCCGCTCATGGCTTTCAGCCATTCGGATGATTATTGGGACTGTTCGTAGCCCTCTTCGTCATAGACACCATTGGGTCTACAACCCGGATCCTGAGCATCTTTCAACCCGTCACTATCGTTATCGATGTTGTCTGCACAGTTGCCCACAACACTGTCATCACCAGAGAGTAGGCCGCCGGAATTGTCTGCAATATAGAACAGGCCAATGCCAAGAATCAATACGACACCAAGAGCAATTGCCCAAGTTGTCGCAGAAGAGCGCTCCTCGTGCTTGTGGGTGATTTCCACTTTCACCGTACGAACGCCATCCTCTGAGGAAACCTCCTCTACGAGGTCCGAAAGGTTGGCGTCGGCCATGGACTCGTGAGGGTGGTTTAACTTGTCAACCCATCTATGTTGTCAAGGTCAAACGAATGTGACGTTGCCATGAGTGAGTACAAACTCACGACCCAACTCATCGAAGGTGTCGAGAAGGCTCTCGCTGAATCTAACCCTCCAGACTTCGCCAGTGGCTAGCAAATCATTCTGGATGCCTTGTAATGTCCCAGGGGCTGCACCGCAAGCGATGCAGGCACCATCCAAATTGAGGACCAAATCGACACCGTTCTCATCGGCAACGGCTTGCTCGACCTTCACCCCACCACCGTGACCTTCCAACGCAGCTCGGACAATCCCCAGACGGGAGATGATAGCGGGAACCAAATCCTCTGAATCGAGGAGATCTTTCAGTGCTGTTGCACGCAGTCGAGCATCACGGACGGGGTCGGCAGCCTCGGCAATGCGTTTGACCGCCTCGGATTCAAGGGATTCTGCCGCTTCATTGCGGTAAAGATTCGTGAGGTCCTCCTCTCCCATGATAAGCGCAGTCTTTGCTGACTTCTAAATCTGACCGCACCTTTTGTGCGTTGAAGTGTCATGGAGAGATTGATAAGGCGTTGACTGCGAGTTCTAAACAAGAGGTGTACGTGATGTCTAATGAAAACATTCTACGAATCTCAAATCTTCATGTTTCCATCGGAGATACAGAGATTCTTCGTGGTGTCGATTTAGAAATACATGCTGGTGAAATTCACGCCTTGATGGGTCGAAACGGTAGTGGAAAATCGACTCTGGCCAATGTGCTCATGGGACACCCCGACTATGAGATTACAAAGGGGACTATCGAATACCTTGGAGACGATCTCACGAAGATGGAACCTTGGGAGAGAGCGCGTGCAGGAGTCTTCCTCTCCTTCCAATATCCACAATCCGTTCCTGGACTACAGGTCGGTAATTTCCTGCGCAAATCCGTCCAAGCGATTCGTGGAGAAAATGCGCCAGGAGCTCGTGATTTCAGAACCGAATTGAATACCGTCATGGCCCAACTGGATGTGGACAAGCAATTCTTGGGTCGCTATGTCAACGATGGGTTCAGTGGCGGTGAGAAGAAGCGATTCGAAATTCTCCAACTTTTGCTCAACAAACCACGATTGGCCGTATTGGATGAAACCGACTCTGGCCTAGACATCGATGCGCTGCAAACGGTTGCAAAAGGCATCAATACAGCCACATCAAAGGATACGGGGTGTCTGATTATTACACACTACCAAAGAATCCTAGATCATGTCAAACCCACCCATGTCCACATCTTAATCGATGGCAGACTAGTTCGGTCTGGAGGAGCGGATTTAGCTCTGGAAGTTGAAGCAAAGGGTTATGAATGGCTGAATTAGAGGCTGAATGAGGGATTGTATGGCAGAAAAATCTGATGCTCGTGACACAATCGGTGAATACCGCTACGGTTTTCACGACCCCGAGACACATTCCATTCGCTTCGACAGTGGATTGTCCGAACAGGTCGTCCGCGATATCTCCGAACTGAAGAATGAACCTGAATGGATGACGGAGATTCGCGTCAAGGCCTACCACCATTTCGTACAACGGCCGATGCCCACGTGGGGAAATATGTCGATGCTCGACCAAATCGATTTTGATGCCATCACCTACTTCCTGAGATCAAGCGACAAGACTGAGAAAAATTGGGACGACGTTCCAGAAGATATTCGCAACACGTTTGACCGTCTTGGTATTCCCGAAGCGGAACGGAAGTGGCTTTCAGGTGTTACAGCACAATACGAATCCGAAGCGGTATACCACAGCATTCGAGAAGATCTTGAGAAACAAGGCGTCATCTTCCTCGACATGGATTCAGGTCTCAAGGAATATCCTGAACTTGTCAAGAAGTGGTTCTGTACAGTGGTTCCTTATGCCGACAACAAATTCAGCGCTCTCAATACCGCTGTTTGGTCTGGTGGCTCGTTCATCTATGTGCCCAAGGGAGTTCATGTTGAGATGCCCGTTCAGGCTTATTTCCGAATCAATGCGAAGAACATGGGGCAGTTCGAGCGCACGCTCATCATCGCCGATGAGGGGTCTTCAATCAACTACGTCGAGGGTTGTACTGCGCCGACATATTCGACTGATTCACTGCATTCCGCTGTGGTCGAGCTCATTGCCCTGCCCGGTTCACACATTCGCTATTCGACAGTTCAGAACTGGAGTGCCAATGTTTACAATCTGGTGACCAAGAGAGCGATTGCACATGAGAATTCAGTTGTAGAATGGATCGATGGTAACATTGGCTCGAAGTTGACGATGAAATATCCATCAGTCATTCTAAAAGGCGAAGGTGCTCATGCAGAAGTCATCTCAGTGGCCTATTCTGGAAAAGGGCAACATCAGGATGCAGGTGCGAAAATTCACCATCTGGCATCGAACACGACCAGTAAGATTCTCTCCAAATCTATCTCCAAGGATGGAGGTCGCGGATCATATCGAGGTATGGTCCAAGTCTCAAAGAAGGCTGAAAACTGCAAGGTCAATGTCGTTTGCGATGCACTCATCCTCGATGAAAAATCTCGAAGCGACACTTATCCAACAATGGAAATTGCTAACCCCACCTGCCACTCTGAACACGAAGCGAGCGTCTCCAAGGTGAGCGATGAACAAGTGTTCTATCTGATGTCGCGTGGACACTCTGAACAAGAAGCGTTGGCCATGATTGTCAACGGGTTCTTTGAGCCATTCACTCGCGAACTTCCCATGGAGTATGCCGTCGAACTGAACAAGTTGATGGCACTCGAGATGGAAGGAAGCATCGGTTAGTCAGGGGTTGCTTACATGGCTTACTCTGATCTTGAAATTCCCGATAGAGCTGACCATTTGTGGAGGTACACTCCATGGCATCGGATTCATCCGAGTGGAGAAGTTTCTGAAGTTCCTGAAGCGCAAGGTACCATCATCGATCTGACCTCTTTGGATGGTTCAACTGAACCAGGTGGAGTCTCTCTGGAAGTGGCTACGTCGGAAGATTTGGAGCGCCTCTGCATCAATGGAAAAGAAGATGTAAGCACACAATTCATCCAAGCCTTGTCTGCTGGAAATACGGTTGTTCTTCGCGTGGCTAGAAACGCGAGACCCAGTCAACCTGTATTGCTGAATATTGAGTGTGAAGGAGACATATCGGCCCTTCATCTTCTATTGGATATTGGAGAAATGGCGGAGCTGGAACTTATCACCCGAATCAGTGGAGATGCCGCTTGGGCTGGAATCCTTCGCCAGGGCATCTTCGGGGATGGATGCAACATCAACGACATCGTCATCAATCACATGGGAGAGGGTCGACTTTTGCGGACCGATGGGATTCATCTGGGCAGGGATGCGCAAGTACGCAGCGGGGCGATTGGTTCAGGTGCCAGTCGATGCAAGGCGGATTTGAGATACACCTTGGACAATATCGGTGCATCCCTCAAGGTCAACGGCAGTATCCTCTCTCTAGACGGAATGCACAATGATCATCATGTTGAGATTCTCCATATCGCACCGCAAACGCACAGCAGATTAGATTGGCACAGTGCTTGTTCGGGTAAATCACGCACCATTGGAACGGGCATGCTTAGGGTCGAAGCCGGAGCGAAGGGTGCCGACGCCGGGCAATTGTTTCACAATCTCTTGCTGAGTAAGGAAGCAGAAGCAGATAGCATTCCTGAATTGGAAGTCAGTGAAAATGAGGTGGTCGGATGCGGCCACGGTACAGCGAACGGCCCCGTCGATGATGAACAGATGTTCTATCTCAAAACCCGTGGATTTAGCGAAGGGGAAGCAAGAGACATGTTGGTCGCCGCTTTCCTCAATGCGACGCTGACCGACATGGGAAGCGATGCTGTTCACGAACATCTACTGAAAATCCTGACGCGGGATTTGACAGCGGATCTGTAGTTCAAATCCAAACGTGCCTTCATATTGGTCAGACCGGTCCGTAGGACCGGAGGAGTCGTATGACACTTGACATGAAAGCGATTCGCGCAGACTTCCCCATCCTATCTCGAAAGGTCTCCGGTGGAAAGGACCTCGTCTATCTGGACAATGCGGCGACCACGCAAAAACCGCAATCGGTAATCGACGCAATGACGCACTATTACGAGCAGTCCAATGCCAATGTTCACCGCGCAGTCCACACTTTGGCTACTGAAGCGACCGAGCAATATGAGAATGCCCGAGATACGCTAGCCGCTTGGTTTGGAACCACTCGTGACAACCTCATCTTCACCAGTGGAACCACAGAAGCCATCAATCTGGTCGCTTGGGGTTGGGCACGTTCTAACCTCAATGCTGGAGATGCGATTGTCATTACCGAAATGGAACATCATGCGGACATCGTGCCTTGGCAATTGTTGGCCGAAGAGAAGGGTATTGAGATTCGTGTGGTACCCATCGACATCGAACGCGATATACTCGATATGGAGATCTTCTCGGCCTCTCTACCAGGCGCTAGCTTGGTCTGTGTTGTCCATACCTCAAACGTTCTAGGAGTCGCTAATCCAGTTGCAGAAATCATCGCACAATCACATGAATGCGGCGCCAAAGTCCTGATTGATGCGGCACAGGCTGCACCCCATCACAAAATCGATTTCACCAGTATGGGAGCAGACTTCGTTGCCATCAGCGGACACAAGATGTGTGGCCCCACTGGCATCGGCTGCCTGGTGGCGCCCAAAGAGAGCATCGAAGAGATGGAACCGTTCATGTCGGGGGGTGACATGATTGAAACTGTCACAATGGAGAAATCAACCTTCGCAAAGGGGCCACAAAAATTCGAGGCTGGAACTCCTAAAATCGCTGAAGCGATTGGATTTGCAGCTGCCGCTGAATACCTTTCAAATTTCGATATGGAAGAATTGCATACTCATATTCGTGGATTGGCCATGTATACCGCTTCAGAAATAAAATCAGTCCCTGGCATTACGGTCTATGGAGACCATTCTGTCTCAGAAGGCAGTGGGGTCTTGTCGTTCCTTCACGATTCAGTCCACGCTGAGGATCTGGCTCGATTCATGGATGCTGGCGGTTTTGCCATGCGCACTGGCCATCACTGTGCACAACCCTTGTTGGATGCTTACGGTGTGACAAGTACCAACCGTGTGTCATTCTATCTTTACAACACAATGGAAGAAGCTGAGGCTTTTGTCGAACATTTACGATATATCGTTGAGAAATTCGGTTAGGTGAGAACATGACATGGCCACAAGCCCTACTGGAGGCAATCGAACAGTTCGCCGATGTCTTTGATCCGATGGAGCGTTACGAGATGTTGTTTGAATGGGCTTCTGAAGTAAACGAGTTACCAGTTGAGAAATGGAATGACGCCAATATGATCCACGGTTGCCAATCCGATGCACATGTGGAGTGCTACTTGCAAGATGAATTATTCTACATGCGAGGTGGTGCCGATGCCCAGATTGTGCAGGGGCTGATGGCCATCACTTGTCTGGCAGTCAATGGACGGCCTCCCGAAGAAGTCGTGGAGATTGAGCCCACCTTCGTCGATGAAATGGGAATCACGGCCTCTCTAACTCCAAGTCGCTCCAACGGATTCCTCAATATGTTCAAACGGGTCCAAGACGAGGCACGCTTAATGGTGGAGGGTTCATGATGACGGACAAGCAAACGGTGATGGATGCGCTACAGATTGTCGATGACCCTGAATTGGAAATCAGTATCGTCGAATTGGGGTTGGTCTATGATGTCCGATTTGAGGGCACCCATGTCGAGGTTGACATGACGCTGACTAGTCCCGGTTGCCCGGTTGCGCCTGAAATAATGGCTGCAGCGCATCGAGCTGCTCTCACAGCAGAAGGTGTGGAAAGTGTCCACATCAATCTGGTTTGGTCACCACGATGGGACCCTCGTAAACATGCCAGTGAAGATGCGCTGATGGATATGGGCCTGTTCTAGGCTCACTGCATCTCAGTTGCGCGCACTGTGTTAGCCATCAACATGGCAATCGTCATCGGACCCACACCACCGGGGACTGGGGAAAGTGCACCGGCTACTTCAGCGACATCTGGATGAACATCGCCGGTCAATCGGTAGCCCTTTTCTGAATCATCATCGACACGATTGACGCCCACATCGATGACAGTCGCACCGGGTTTGACCCAATCTGCAGTCACCATTTCTGAACTACCGACCGCGGCGATAATCACATCCGCTTCTCGGCACAGGGCAGCCATGTCCTGGGTTCTAGAGTGAGCGATGGTAACGGTGGCGTCTGCGCCCTTCTGTGCAAGCAAGAGTGATTGTGGCATGCCGACGATTCGACTGCGTCCAATGACCACGACGCGCTTGCCACTCAATTCGATATTGGCCCATTCCAACATACGCATGACGCCCGCGGGCGTGCAAGGTAGCAATCCACTGGCATCGCCTTGGACCAAACGGCCTAGATTCTGAGCGTGGAATCCATCGACATCCTTCACCGGATTAATCAGATCGGTTATGGCAATCTCATCCATGCCTGAGGGTAGAGGAGATTGCACGAGAATACCGTTCACATCGGGGTCTGCGTTGAGTCCTTGTACGGTTGAGGCAACTTCGGAAAAAGCAGCATCCGCTGAGAGGTCAATTCGCGTGCTACGGATGCCTAATCGCGCGCACGCACGCTCTTTGGCACTCACATACACATGAGAGGCTGGATCATCACCAACGATGACAACTGCCAAGTGCGGAGGAGTGGAAAGCGCAGCAATACGCTCAGTCAGAGAGGCTTCAACTGCAGCGCCGCAAGCATTGCCGTCAATCCGCGTCGCGCCCATGGCCGCGGGGTGGAGCATCCCGCACTTGAGCCTTCGGCGACTTCAAGAAGGGAAGATGGCTCGCCGATACAGCGCCAACGTAGCTTAGCTGGTAGAGCGGCTGATTTGTAATCAGCAGGCCGGGAGTTCAAATCTCTCCGTTGGCTTCAATCAACATTATTGAGCAGTGGCTCTAGGAGGGCACGGGAAGCCTATGCACGTCGTCACAGGTGCCTTTGGATACTCAGGAAGATGGATTGCCCATCAACTCCTAGAGCAGGGAAAAAAAGTCCGGACATTGACCAATGCAGTTGGTCGCGATGACCCCTTCGATGGTAGAGTTGAGGTTCACCCACTTGATTTTGAAGACAAGGCGGCATTGGTCGAATCCCTACGCGGCGCAGATGTGCTGTACAACACATATTGGGTACGTTACAACCACCAAAGCAAGAACTTCGAGCACGATATCGCAACTGAAAATTGCAAGAAACTGTTTGAAGCCGCCATTGAGGCCGGTGTTCGACGTGTGGTACATTTCAGTGTGGCCAATCCCGAAGAAGCACCCGGATGGTCTTACTTTTTAGGCAAAGTAGCGGCAGAAAAATACCTGAGAGAGTGTGGAATTTCCTATGCCATCATCCGTCCAACCGTTCTGTTTGGAGGGGGGCGCAATATTCTGGTCAACAACATTGCCTGGATGCTGCGAATCATGCCCGTGTTCGGCGTCTTCGGCTTTGGCAATTATCCCATTCAACCTGTACACGTGCGCGACGTAGCCCGAGTCGCCATTGAATTGGGTACTGGAAATGAGGATGTGACTCGAGATGTCACGGGTCCCGAAAAATACCGATACAAGGATTTTATCAAGTTGATTGCAAAAAGCATGAACCGTCGCAGACTGATTTTGCCAACACCACCTTTGATGGGTTGGATGGCGGGCAAAGTGATGGGTGTATTCCTGAAAGATCTGGTGATTACTCGCGCTGAGATTCGCGGACTGATGCGAGGACTGATGGCTTCCGATGAGGAACCGTTGGGCATCATCAAATTTAGCGAGTGGATTGTGGACAAGGGCGACGAGGTTGGGCGAAGATATCACAACGATTTGAAAGAGCGAAAATATTCTTGTTGAGAAAATCCAGCGGTGGGATTATGGCCTGCTTTCATCTTGAGTACTAGCATGAAGCCAGAAGATATTGCTGCACTTTCCGACGGCGCCAAGTCATGGAGTCTTGAGGAAGTCGAAGCAA
>JAPYUB010000035.1 GCA_029942125.1 Candidatus Thalassarchaeaceae archaeon
CAATATTCTCATATGGCTGCTCATCTGGGTAGTTGTACCAATAGAAATGATACGGCGTCTCTTTCCCGAATCCGAACACGAAACTGTGTCACGCGAAGAATTGGTAGCATTGGCTGACATAGGTGAATCTGAAGGTTCTATTGAGGAAGATGAAGAAAAAGTCATCACTAATTTACTCGGATTGAGAGAGAAATTGGTAAGCGATGTCATGACTCCGAGTGTTGTTGTGACTACGGTATCAGCCGATTGGACTGTTGATATGGTCCGATCTGAGATTCCGATCATGACACATGGCAGATTACCAGTAATTGGCGACACCGTTGATGACATTCTAGGAATTGTACTACGCAGCGATATTCTACGAAAAGCTGCCGCGGATGAAGATGATATTCTCATGTCTGAATTGATGAGGCCTGTAACGTTCTGTAACGAATATCAAACGGTAGATGTGGCCCTAGATATACTGCTCGAAAAACGTGAACAAATCATGATTGTCAAAAACGAATTTGGTACAACTCTTGGGATACTCAGTATGGAAGATATCATAGAAACATTGCTGGGGGTAGAAATTGTGGATGAAGCTGACTTGGATGCTATTGAAGAAGGTACTACTGCTGAAGATTTACGAGAGTTCGCCAAGGAAAAATTTGCCTCGACGAATAGTGATAATGGTCACAATCCAGATGAATGAGGGATATTGATGACTGGTGAACATGTCCTCATATGTGTCGCATGGCCATACGCCAATGGCCCACTTCACCTTGGTCATGTTGCTGGATGTTACCTCCCCCCAGATATCCATGCACGGTATGAGAGGGCATTAGGCAATCGCGTATTGATGGTCTCTGGTTCTGATGAACACGGAACACCGATCACAGTAACTGCAGAAACTGAGGGTGTACCGCCGCAAGAAATCGTAGATCGTTATCATGCCATCAATACACAAGCTCTTCTCGACTTAGGGTGTATTTGGGAGCCCAATGTAGACTCACGAGGAATTGAATACGGCGGTGCACTATTCAATAGAACAAGTGATTCAGAACATAAACGATATGTGCAAGAAAATTTCAATTCATTATTGGCAGCAGGATTGTTTGAGCAGAAAACTATGCAACAATACTACGAAATCCGCAATGATGGGGGTCGATTTCTACCCGATCGATATGTCGAAGGAGAATGCCCAAATTGTGGGGAAGATGGTGCTCGAGGGGATCAATGTGATGAATGTGGGACCACATATGAGTCTTACGAACTTCAGAACCCTCGTTCTAAAATGAACCCTGATTCCGAAATTGAAATTCGTGATACTGAACACTTCTTCTACCGGCTAGATCGCTTCCAAGAAGCATTAGAATTTCATGCGAATGATAGAAATCCGCATTGGAAAGCCAATGTACGTGCTATGACCAAGCAATGGTTGGATATGGGCTTACGTCCACGTGCTGTTACTCGTGATTTAGAATGGGGAATTCCCCTGCCATTGGAAGGGGATAAATGGAAAGGGAAATGTGTTTATGTATGGTTTGAAGCCGTTCAGGGCTACTACACGTGTGCAAAAATTTGGTCTGAAAGATTTGCCGAATCTGACGATTGGAGAAAATGGTGGTGTGTTTCAGATGATGGTGTCGCACCTCGCCATCTCTATTTCTTAGGGAAGGATAACATCCCCTTCCATACCGTCATATGGCCTGCATTAATCATGGGACTCAATCACGCAAACAATGGACTTGGTGATGAAGATCCCGTGTCGCTTCCAGGGCCTGGCGACCTCGCACTAGAGACAAATGTTCCAGCCATGGAATATCTCATGCTTGCCGGTGGACAATTCAGTAAAAGTCGGAAGCATGCCGTATGGTTACCCTCATTCTTAGAGCGATTTGACCCTGACACCCTACGTTACTATCTGAGCATCAACATGCCGGAAAATCATGATACGGATTTCAATTGGCCTGATTTTGTTGAGAAAATAAATTCAGAATTGAATGGTACATACGGTAATTATGTCAATAGAGTGATGAGTTTAGGAAATAAGTTGGGTGGTGATAACCCATTGCAAATTCATGATGATTTAGATCGTTGTAATGACGATAAAGAACGCCTTGAACAGATCTATGTTCAACTAACTCAAAGCCTAAACAGGCATCGCTACAAGGAGGCCCTACGACATGTCATGTCCGCTGCTCAATATGGCAATCAGATGATTCAAAAGGCCGTCCCATGGAAATATCTGTCAGAGCCAGGGCCATCAGATACTTCTGAATATTCAGATGAACGAAGACAATCCCTATCCAAACTATCATTTGGTTGGAGACTAGCTAGATTCATGGCAATAACAAGTCAACCATTTCTCCCGTTCAGTGCACAGCGTTTGTGGACTATGTTGGGTCAAACGGGTAATGTTTCCGACGCATCATTTGAAAGTGCTACCGATTGGAGCACTCCAATAACTTGGTCCACCATTAGCGAGCCATTGTTCAGTAGGCTCGATTTAGAAGCCATTCTTGAAGAAGAACAGACATTGGCACAATCAGAACAGGTTACAGTTCATGATGACCCTGGCCATGGCGTAAAGGGCAGTGGAAAGAAAACGAAAACGAAGGAGGATGAAAATATGACTGAAGCACCTGAAGGAACTACATTTTTGAATTTTGAGACATTCATGTCCGTTGAATTACGCATTGGAACGATAACTTCTGTCGAAGATCACCCCAATGCTGACAAATTGTACGTGGTACACCTAGATGATGGGACGGATGAAGGTAGAACTGTTTGTGCTGGTCTAAAACCATACTATTCAGTAGATGAAATGATGGAAAAACAAGTCGTTTTTGTTGCAAATCTTGAACCAAGAAAACTGAGAGGTGTCTTATCAGAGGGTATGATTTGTGCTGCGGATGATGATGATGGTGCTGTCAAACTCATCACTGTTGATGGTAGTATCAGCAATGGTTCAAGAGTTCGCTAATCTTCTGGTTTGTCAAAGAATTCCCATTGCAAATCAATCATTTCTTCTCTTGTACTTGCATTTTTGTAGGCAGATAATGGTTCAGCATTTAACAAAAAGAACTGTTCACCCCAAGAAAATGCTGCTAGAAGTCGCTGTGCTTGATCATCTCGATCCATCAATACGAGGCACATAGCCAATGCTTCAGCGGTGCTCAGGCGTCCCGGACGGCCCCATGACACTGGGTTGGCAGCCAGAACCAATGGAAGTGTACGCCCCTCTAATCTTGGAGATAAATTTGAGATTTCATTCAATGATTCTTCGAGTCTTTTCCATGAACAATCCAGTGCAACCAGAGCAGCCCCCCTATTGATCAACGGTAAATCATCAGGTCCGAGGATGATGCCTGCCGATGGATCCAATAAATATCCGCGCCGAGGTGGCCTGCGTGTACTGAAATGAAGTGTGGCTAGATTTCTCGATGCAAGTTTTCGTGCGGTACACTTCTTTGGGTCATCCTGATCGAGATGGATAATGTGCAATGGCACATCTTCCTTCATTTATTCACCTCGTAGATCCTTTTTCGCCTGTTCATACAAATCGGCCATTGTCATAGGTCGATCAGTGCTACGATTAATTGGTGTTTCTTCCTCCGATTCACGAGTCTCCATCAATTTTATGTCCAAGATTCGTTCGAATTTTGTTATTACACCATCAGTGGGATGCTTACCACCCTCTGTATGTTGAATGATATTCACTCGTTCAGCCATTCTTTTTGCCAGTTCACGCTGATCCCATCCCTTTTCCTCACGTGCCTGACGTATTGCAGAAGAGAAATCACTACGCAATACCTTACTTGTACGATGCATGATATCTTTTTGTTTACGCCGAGGACCACTGGTTCGGCTGCTTGATTTGTGTGCTGATGCATTTGGAATGAATGATTGTTGGTTCGCTGAGGGGGACGCTTCGACGTCTAATCCCATTTTTTCCATGCATTTATTGCATGCTTCAATTGATGAGCGAGCACGTATGGCAGTCCTTGTCGATACCTTGGTCGCTCCACACACTTCACATTCCCCCATGTTCTCACCAAAGTGTGCTATGGGCGGATGGTCTTCAAGTTTGACATTCTGAGTAATCCTAGTGGAAGTATTCATGAGCAATGTCCGTGACGAACAACCATGTCTTCACACTCGGATGCAATAAAGCCGGGAAGTGACGATGTCCATGGCAATCGTGATGATGATAGCATTGATGGACAACTGAATAGACTAGAGAAAGATTTTCGGGAATTGACAGAGCGAGCTCAGAATCTGTTGACTGAACGGGTATATCTTGAGAACGAAGTAAGCCAACAGAAAAAGAAGGTTAATCGTCTCGATGAAGAAATTCGTATGCTCCGTTCACCACCACACATTGTTGGACATGTACAGGATCGTATTGATGACGAAAAAATTGTAGTACGTTCTTCAAATGGTACGGTGTTTCTTGTATCTGCCAATCAACGAATTGATGCTGATTTACTCAAACCGGGTGCTAGAGTCGCCCTTAACCAAGACACTCTGTCAGTGATTGAAGTATTACATGATGCATGGGATCCATTGGTCACTGGAGCTGAAATGCTTGAACGCCCAGATGTCAAATTCGAAGATATGGGTGGTGTCGATGAACAAATTCGTTTAATCAAAGAGAGTATTGAATTGCCATTAACATCTCCAGAATTATTCACCAGATTTGGTATTGAGCCACCAAAGGGTGTTTTGCTAGTAGGGCCACCAGGGTGTGGAAAAACCATGCTTGCTAAGGCTGTGGCTTCATCAACGGATTGTGCATTCATTCGATTGGTTGGAAGTGAATTAGCACAGAAGTATATCGGTGAAGGCGGGAGAATGGTCAGGGAATTATTCGATCTTGCCCGAGAAAAGGCACCTTCAATCGTATTCATCGACGAAATAGATGCAATTGGTGCAAAACGCCTCGATACAGCAACTAGTGGAGATAGGGAAGTTCAACGAACATTGATGCAACTTCTCGCAGAATTGGATGGATTTGATGCTCTTGAAGATGTTAAATTAATTTCAGCTACAAATCGGCCTGACATACTAGATGAAGCTCTTCTAAGACCCGGTAGATTTGATCGAATAATCGAGATTCCGCTACCAGATGACGTAGGCCGAAAAGCAATCCTCGATATCCACATGGGGAAAATGCCCAAATCGAAAAAATTATCTGTTAAGAAAATTGTTATTCTCACCAAAGGATTCAGTGGGGCTGATTTGAAGGCCACTTGTGTTGAAGCTGCCATGATTGCCATACGTGCAAAAAGAAAATCCGTAAATTCTAAAGATTTCATTACTGCGATTGAAAGAATTTCTGAAAAGAAAGCCAATTCCATACGTGGAGAGGCACCGGAACATCTGTTTCAATGATGCGAACACTCATGGATGGGTTGCACAACGCCTGCTTCATGGCAACACTGGTGGAGTGCGTTCCAAATTTTTCAGAAGGTCGCGATCATTCAATAATCAGTGCGATTACAGACGCTATGAGTGCCGTCGATGGAGTTACACTACTTGATGTCGACATGGGTGCTGATTTCAATCGTACGGTTGTTACGATAGTGGGCCCTCCCGAATCTGTACTTGAGGCTGCCATCACCGGCACCCGAATTGCAATTGACCGAATTGATATGACGAATCATACGGGTGAACATGCTCGAATGGGGGCGGTTGATGTAGTTCCATTCATACCAATATCGGGAGTTTCAATGGAAGATTGTGTACAATTGTCTATTCGATACGCACAACATGTCAGTTCTGAGTTCAACCTGCCTGTATATCTCTATGCAGAGTCAGCTCGAATAGAAGAAAGAATACGATTGCCCGATATTCGCCGGGGGGGATACGAAGGATTACCTACAAAAATTGTAGATCCTGACTGGATTCCTGACTATGGTCCTGCTGAATTCATACCCTCAATGGGCGCAACTGCATCAGGTGCTAGAAATATTCTGATAGCTTACAATGTGAATCTAGATACTGACAACAAGAGTTTGGCTAACATTATAGCAGGTAAATTACGTACCAGTGGTGTGCTCAAAAAGGATGATCAGGGACACAAAATAATAGACACTAATGGTAATCCACAACGCATCCCAGGTAGATTTCAGTCTCTACAGGCAGCCGGATGGATGTATAATGAAGAAACGGCACAAGTATCCATGAATCTACTCGATTACACCGTCACTGGATTGCATAGCGTTACTGAAGCCATTCGAGAAGAAGCTGCATTACTTGGTTTGTCGACGACGGCTGGTGAATTAGTCGGCCTCGTCCCATTGAATGCATTGTTGGATTCAGGGGGATATTACAATGGCGATGCATCTATGACGGACCAGCGGACGCTAGTAGATTGTGCAATATCTGGATTACAGTTGGATGTATTGGATTCATTTATTCCTGAAAACCGTGTAATCGAATGGGCTGCTGGGGTGAATTGATGTCGGATTATGGTGAAATGACTCTTAATCAATATCGTGATGCATTGGCATCTCAAGAACCCACGCCAGGTGGTGGTACTGCCGCCGCAGTCGCCTTATCTCAAGGGGCTGCTCTTGCTGTAATGGTCTGTAATCTCACAGAAGGGAATGACAAATGGATGGATGGGTGGGGTGATGCGCATGCTTGTCGTAGTGTTGCAACCCCATTGCTAGAATTAGGACATCAACTTGCATCAGATGATGCAGGTGCGTTTGATAGAGTCATGTCAGCATTCAAAATGCCAAAAAACACTGATGATGAATTACATATTCGTAGATCTGCAATTCAGAAGGCTACATACGATGCTGCCATGGTGCCAATGCAGACGGCAAATAGAGCATTCGAATTATTGTCGATGTTGCCAGCCCTGGCTACTTCAGGAAATGCAAATGCCGTAACCGATGTTGGTGTCGCGGGACTGATGGTTAGTGCAGCATGCAAAGGAGCACTATTCAATGTAGAGATTAACATCAATTCACTTCCCGATGAACTAGGTCGTGATTTGAGAATACAACTCAACGAGTTGCGACTCAAATGTCGTGATACAGCTCGAGATGTCATGCACGCGGTTCATGGCCGAATGCAATCTTGAGGGCAGATTCCAATCGATCCATCGCAGCAATGATGTCGTCGACACCAACTGCACCCACGCTGATTCTGAACCATCCTGTTTCCTCGATCAAACCAAAGGCTTGGAATGGGACAATCGCCACGCCTGATGATACCAATAACCACTCACGAATCTCTTCATTTGTTATGAATCCCAATTGATCAAACAAATCAAATCTTGTAGCGAGATAAATACCTCCTTCAGGTTTAACATAACTGACGCCATAGATGGAAAGGCGAGATAGGCGTTCTTCAAGAATATCCATTCGTTCTTCGATACGAACATCTAATTGTTTGAAAAATTTCTCTAGTAATTCGGGTTGTGCGTATAGTTTCGCTGCTGCTTTCTGTATGGGGCGTGCTGGCCATGCCCCCATGTGTCCAATTAATGCGATTACGGGGGGTGCCAGTGAAGGTGGTAAGGCCATCCAACCCAACCTGAGGCCAGTTCCAGTCAACGACTTTGAAATGGCATCCAATGTAATGGTATAGTCAAACATTTCTGAACAGACTTGCACTGGGTGGACATGGGTAATATTCTCGGCAGTCATCGTTGAATACACTTGATCGTATACGAGCATCACAGGTTTGCGTCCTTGGCGTTTTCTCTCATTATTTTCAGTTATAATCACGTCGCATATGTCTGACAATTCATCAGATGTGAAACACGTACCTGTGGGATTGAGTGGGCTGTTCAAAATCAATACTCGAATGTCCTTGATTCGATCAGCAATCTCATGTGCTGTAGGAAGAAATCTACTTTCAGGTGTTCCGGGAATAGGGATATCTACCGCATTATTGAGGTGGACATAATAGTGATTGTTCCACGCAGGTACCCCGTGGGCAAGTCCGTCTCCAGGCTCTAGGAATAAACGGAACGAGGAATAGAGAACTGGACGGGCTCCTGAACCTACTATGATGCCGTCGGGTCCGACATCAAGCTCATATCGGTGTTTCATCCATTCGGATAGGCTCTCTCGTAATTCTGGTAGCCCAGCAGCAGGTGGGTAGTTTGTTTCACCTTCTGAAACTGCTTCTATGATTCCAGTAATTAATTCACCAGGTACAGAAAAATGTTCGGGCGAGAAATCCCCTACTGTGAAGGGAGCAACATCATGACCTTCTGAAATCATTGTTCTAACGCTAGCCGCGATGGTTAGTATTCGACTACGTTCCATCCCATTAGCCATTTCAGATAGACGCCAATCGCCTCCGCTCATGCCTAGTGTCGCTTAGAGGCCGTTCTTAGCCTGAGCCCCCATCACGGCACAGACAGAAGACTCAAGGCGGCAGGCACGTGCCCATCATCATGATTCGGGGCCATCTGAGTGAAGGCATTCCTGTTGTCATCCCCAATCATCCAGGAATCGACCCGGATGTTGATCATGCACCAACCCGTAGAGATATTCTCAATGATGATGAGAAACGTTTGGCACTCCACAACGCACTTCGATATTTCCATCCAAATACCCATGAGGTATTGGCCCCCGAATTTGCAGATGAACTGAAGACCCATGGTCGCATTTACATGCACCGATATCGACCTACAGATGAAGCAATGCGTGCCTACCCAATCAATACCTATCCATCAAATACGCCTCATGCAGCCGCAATCATGATGATGATTCAAAACAATCTTGATCCACATGTTGCCCAATTCCCACATGAATTGATTACATACGGAGGTAATGGATCTGTGTTTCAAAATTGGGCACAATATCGTATTACTATGCGTTATCTGTCCCAAATGACCAATCATCAGACTCTGGTCATGTATAGTGGCCACCCAATGGGATTGTTTCCAAGTCACCCATATGCACCGCGTGTTGTAGTGTCAAATGGCATGGTAATTCCAAATTATTCTCAGCAAGATGAATACGAACGAATGAATGCTCTAGGGGTCAGTCAATATGGTCAGATGACAGCGGGTTCATACATGTATATCGGTCCACAAGGAATCGTTCACGGCACCACAATTACCATTCTAAACGCAGCGCGCCTATATCTTGGACGTGATGATTTGGCCGGTGTTACCTTTGTCACATCCGGTTTAGGTGGCATGTCTGGTGCGCAAGCAAAAGCAGCGGTGATTGCCGGGGCTACCTGCCTTGTCGCCGAAATCAATCCAAAGGCTGCTCAAAAAAGGTTCGAACAGGGATGGGTTGACGAAATTTCTGATGATGTAGATGAAGCGATTAATCGAATGCTTGAGGCCAGTTCGAATAATCAAGCCACCTCCATCGCATTCATTGGCAATGTAGTCGACCTATGGGAGAGATTGGCTGAACGCAATGTCAGAGTTGATTTGGGGAGTGATCAAACAAGTCTTCACAATCCTTGGCAAGGTGGATACTTTCCCGTAGGTCTAACTTTTGATCAATCATTAGAGATGATGTCCAATGAATCATCTAATTTTTGTTCTGCTGTTAAACATAGTTTGATTCGGCACGCGGCTGCAATTGATTCTATGGCTGAATCTGGTATGCATTTCTGGGATTATGGAAATGCATTTCTTCTAGAATGCTCACGTGCTGGCGCTGACATTACTGACAAAGATGGTCAATTCAGATACCCATCATACGTTGAAGATATCATGGGCCCTATGTGCTTCGATTATGGATTTGGTCCCTTCCGTTGGGTCTGTTGTTCAGGTGACCCAATCGATTTGTTGGCGTCAGATGCGATTGCAATCGATGTATTGACCGAACTTGCTGATCAATGTGATATAGAAATTCGGCAACAGATGTTGGACAATATTCGGTGGATTCAACAGGCGGGAGCTCACTCTCTAGTTGTGGGTAGTCAA
Organism: Candidatus Thalassarchaeaceae archaeon; assembly: GCA_029942125.1. GTDB lineage: Archaea > Thermoplasmatota > Poseidoniia > Poseidoniales > Thalassarchaeaceae > MGIIb-P. The sequence continues at coordinate 9,902 of JAPYUB010000035.1, forward strand.
GCCCGAATACTCTATGCTGATGAAATAGGGCGTCGACGAATTGCTGAAGCATTCAATCAGGCCATAAACGATGGACAGATTTCCGCTCCTATTGTATTGGGGCGTGACCATCATGATGTCGGAGGTACAGATTCCCCCTACAGAGAGACTGCAAATATCAGGGATGGTTCGATGTTCACCGCTGACATGTCAATCCAAAATTTCGTCGGTGACAGTTTCAGGGGGGCAACATGGGTGAGTATCCATAATGGAGGTGGTGTTGGATGGGGCGAAGTCATCAATGGCGGTTTTGGATTGGTTCTAGATGGATCCGATGATGCTTCAAAACGTCTACATTCAATGTTGAGTTGGGATGTGAATAATGGTGTTGCTAGACGTGCTTGGGCTCGCAATGAAGGTGCAGGGTATGCAGCCATGAAGGCGATGGCGGACGATGATGATTTGTCCATCACATTGCCCCATCATGCCGATGATGCCCTAATACGCAAGGCTCTGCGCTTCTGATACGGTTATATTCCGCACCTAGGTAGCGCGATTCATGCCTGTTGAGTTGAATGGAAATGAACTCAACATTCACGATGTTGCATCTGTGGCTAGAAATCGCGACAATGTCAGCGTTTCAAAGGATGCATGGCAGCGTATTGAGAACTGTCGGACTATGATTCAGTCAAAAATTGATAATCATGAAATCATGTACGGTGTTACGACTGGGATTGGTGAATTTAGTGAAGTGGTTCTGGCTCCGGAACAAGTCAAAGAATTTCAGAGATATCTAATCTACTCTCATGCAGCTGGAATCGGTGACCCGATGGCTGAAGAGGTCGTTAGAGGGGCAATGGTAGGAAGAATCAATGTACATTGCCACGGAAATTCTGGAGGTCGACCTGAAGTCACCGAACAAATGTTGAATATGCTCAATAGGGGAATATCGCCAATCGCGGCCGCAAAAGGATCTGTTGGTGCTTGTGGGGACCTTTCTCCCATGTCACAAATTGCCATGGCAATGATGGGTGAGGGAGAGGTCATCTATGACGGGAAGCGCATGCCAGCTGATGCTGCGCTAGAAAGTGCAGGGCTTCAGCCCCTTGTACTGCAAGCACGTGATGGACTGGCGATCATTAACGGAAGCAATATGTTAACCGCAATGGCTGCACTGAGTATCTGTGATGTTGAGAATTGGCTGAAATACCATGATATTGCTGCCGCCATGACTCTAGAGGCCCTGAATGCCAACATGACGCCATATGATGCGAAATTGCACGAATTGCGAGGATTCGCTGGCTCACAGGAAGTTGCATCAAACCTTCGTAGACTCACAGAAGGCTCTGAAATTCTCGAAGCATCAGGTAAGAAGGTGCAGGATGCATATTCTCTGAGGTCCACACCTCAAGTGATTGGCGCTGTACGTGATTCGGTCAAATATGCTAGAGAACAAGTCGAAATCGAATTGAATGGTGTCGGCGATAATCCCGTGTTTCTACCCGATGAGAACCGTGTCATCACAGGGGCAAATTTCCAAGGGACGCCAATCGCACTGCCAATGGAGATGGTCGGAACAGGGATGTCCATGAGTGCAGTTCTTTCAGAACGTCGTCTCAATCGTCTTACAAACTCTGCATTGAGTGCTGGCCTCCCTCCATTCTTGACTGAGATGGCGGGCATGCACTCTGGATTGATGGTCGCTCAATACACAGCATGTGCATTGGTTGCTGAAACTCGCATTCTATCACACCCAGCTGCCAATCAAAGCATACCTGCTGCTGCAGATCAGGAAGATTTCGTCAGCATGGGCATGACAACCACTCAGAAAACTCGACAGATTATTGAGAACTGTTTTGGTGTTCTAGCAATTGAAATGATAGCTGCGGCTCAAGCAATCGATATCAGAAACGGTAAACCAGGAGCAGGTGTACATGCCGCGCATCAAGTGATAAGAAAATACATTGAACATCTAGATGAGGATCGCCCATTGTTCCCAGACAATGATAGGATGGTCAAATTGCTAATGTCAGGTGAATTGCTCAAGGCGGTCGAAGACGCAGTAGGAACACTCGACTAAACCGGCTCACCCTGTAGAATTTGGTCGAGCGAATTCTCAATATCGTCCAACCCAGTCAATTGCATGATTCTGAAACGCATCTTAGTTGCTTCAACTGAGTGCCCACGGACCTCAATCATCTGGACTCGTCGTTCACATTCGATGGCTCTTCGGACCCTTTCTTCAACCTCTCGATAGATGGAATATCGCACGCCACGTTCTGAACTCACGGCTTGATCCAATTCAGAAACATCGAAACCCATTTCGACCCATTGATCGATTCGTCGCTTCAGCACTTCCGTGGATAGTGCAGCCTCAGCAATAGATGATAACATCTTCAATTTAGATTCGGTAGTCACGTATATGATTTCCTCGATTTGCTCTTCATCAATGACTGTATTATCTTCGGATTCGATTGATTCATTATCTGATTCGAAATTGATAATTTGTGATGTGAACTGGTTAGAAATATCAAATGGCATGGCTTCCCTTCTCAAATGTGCAATTTCAGTTCCTTCCAATGATAGTGGAGTGAATGGTAGCAATACTGTCCATTCTGTCCCGTTCAACTCATCGGCAAGGCTCCGAGTAAATGCCAGAAATGCATCAAATCCATGACGGTGGATTAGATATTCTACCGCATCAAGCCAGATGACTCCTGAGTCGGTGGAAATGCGGGTGCTTATGGCATGATGAATGCGCTCAAGAGATGGGGAGAGGGCGTGGGCGTCCATTGATTCCGATAACCATTTGAATTCAATTCGATCCAATTTCAGATGCTGTCCAAGCCGTTGAGGGGCGAGGCGAGTAAAAACTGTGATTTGGGTTTGATATTCATGCTCAACCATAGCTAGCCAATGAAATGAGTCCCGGGGCTCATCAGAAAGTATGCTGAATACGCGCCCCTTAGGGGGCAGTTTTAGGCCTACATTTCGATTCAATGACATGGGACAGTCACGCTTGGACTGAGCCCGCTATTAGCCCATTCGGAGAGCGAATGCTGCCAATCATCGTTCGTATTCAACCTTCATTGCTCCGACTGAACTATTATATCGTCGTCCAAGAGTGGTCCAATTGGTGTGGGCTTGACTGGGGACGATGACAATTCTAACGATTCAGATGTTAATATGGCTGAATGCGGTGCATGTCGTGCCGTCATTCCAATAGATTCGCCCTCATGTTCAGAGTGTGGTGTCTCATTTTCAGGTGTTGCAGACGATGATATGGGTGAGTGTGGAGCATGTGGAACACTAGTCCCTATCGATAGTAAATCGTGTTCACAATGTGGGGTTTATTTTGTACTTGATGACCTGACCACAGCTCTATCAATTTGGATGAAGGATGAGGGGCTCACCATCACAGAATTATTTGGCATGGTTGATGCTGATAATGACGGTTCCCTCACGTCAGCAGAGGTCAAAGGCTCGTTGATGGATCGTAATCTAGCCTTCCTTGGTGCCGATGAATTAGATCGATTCATGTCACAAATCGATTTGAATGATGATGGTGTCATATCTTTCCCTGAACTCGCTGCAGCGCTTTCAATGCCATGGACGCCTCCAAAGGAGGCAACTGTGCTAGAGCCTGAATCCACTGATGAAGAATCAGAGGGTGAAGAAGGCGACGATGATGTCGATTCAGAAGAGGAAGAAGCCGATGATGAATCCGCAGATGAGGACGATTCCGATGATGATTTAGAAGACGACGATGAAGAATCCGACGATGAAGAATCCGACGATGAATCCGAAGATGAGGACGATTCCGATGATGATGTAGAAGACGACGATGAATCCGAAGATGAGGACGATTCCGATGATGATGTAGAAGACGACGATGAAGATGAGTCAGATGACGATGATTCAGTAGATGAGAACGATTCAGCTAGTGTTGTTACCTTCATGCGCTTGGTTGATTCCGTCGATGAATCGGGTGAAAGTGCCCGGGCCATATTTGAAAAATTAGACCGGAATGAAAGTAATAATGTTGACCCTGAAGAATTCAAAAAGGCCGTATTTGACCTATTTGGTAACGAATTCTCTGATGAGGACATTGATTCTATTATCGAAGCAATGGATACCGATGACGATGGATGCATCGATATAATTGAACTTGCTTCTGCCATAGAAGTTCCTGAAGAGGTAGTTGATAAATTAGTGGATGGAAAGAGTAGTGGATCCTTTGACTGGCAACGCTTCCTGATGCGAAACTACGAGAATGCCTTCCCAATATTATACACATTGGGGGCAATTTTCGTTGGAATTTGGCTTGTCAACGCTATGGGTATCTTAGTCGATGGATCTGGTGGTCCGGTGGCATACAATGGTGTTGAACCATTTAATGAATTCAATTCTGCAACATTTGAAACCACTACGATTCAACCCGGTGAAATATATGATTGTCGTGATGATATTCAAGATGGAGGTTGTAAAAATTCACTAACTCCATTCGCAGGCGAAAATGGTGCCTCTTCAATGCCCTCTGGATTCTATTGGGACGGTATTATGTTCATGGTTTTAGGCCTAATTGGACTCGGGGGAATCGGATATCTGCAGATGCGAATCAAGCAAATGCGTGATGATCATAGACGAGGTAAATCAGAATCATCTGATAACGAGGATGGTTCGAACGATGAATCAGATGATGAGGATGACTCAAATGACGATGACTCTGATGATGACGATTCAGATGACGATGACGATTCAGATGACGATGACTCTGATGATGAGGATGATGATGAATCAGATGACGATGATGACTCAGACGATGATGATGATGAGGATGATGAAGATGAAATTGACGTCGGTTCACGGGTCGGATTGACAGTAGATGATGAGGATTACTTTGGGGAAATCAAAGTGTTCGATGATGATGCCGAAACTGTAACCATTTCAACAGATGAGGATGGCGAAATCACCGGAAAACAAGAAGATATGTTCCTCGAAGATTGAGGTGATATCATGACTGATGACGAAGACCCGTTGAGGGCCTTCGATAATCTTGCATCGTGTCCATCATGTGCAGCCCTAGCACCGAAAGGAACCACTCGGTGCCCCGAATGTGGTGCATTTCATATGCAAATTGAAGATGCAGAAACACGAATTCCAGAGGAGCAACGAAGACCCACAGAATCGATTCCCGAGGAACCTAGAGACCCAGGATTCTACAGTGTAGACCCACGTGGTGAAATTCCGGTTGAACACTTTGAGGGTGATGAAGAGGCAGTTACAGACTGGGATGGAGCAAGTATTGACTTTGATCTAGGTGAAGAAGAATGACGGTGCTCGGACATCTAGATCAACACCCAGGAATTGACCCGCCAAATTTCATAGCAAGGGTGACTGGAATAACTGACGAAATTATCGAAATGGACAAGACATTCTACTACCCCAAAGGCGGTGGTCAACCAGCTGACAAGGGCATAATTACGACTGAATCGTTCGAATGTAATGTGTACGATGTGTCAAAGAATGAATCCGTATTCCATCATATCGATGATGTGAATGGAAGACTAAATGTTGGTGAGGTAATCAGTTGCAGCATTAACACAAACTGGCGCAACCAACTCTCATCAATGCATACCGCACAACACCTCATCAGTGCACTCGCGAATGATGAATGGGGAGCAGACACTGTAGGTAATCAAATTGGATATGAC
>JAPYUB010000036.1:0-2995 GCA_029942125.1 Candidatus Thalassarchaeaceae archaeon
TTCAGTGCCAAAGGCACCTCCATCGCACCTGGAACCCATACAATCTCAGTAAGAGTAAGTCCTTGCTGACTTGCTTCATCAGATGCCCATTCTAGCATCTTGGAAACTTCAGTTTTGTGAAATAATCCACAAACGATTGCAATATTCATCCTCAAACCTCCTTGTTAGCCATCATCCGTTTGGTAGTCTCAACGACCGCCTGTGTCATCGCATCGATTTCAATGTTAACATAATCGCCAACACCCTTGCCACCGAGAGTGGTTAGGCGCAGTGTCTCTGGGATGATATGAACGTCAAAGCAACCGTCCCCATCTGTATCACCAACCGTCAGGGAAATACCATCGACAGCGATGAACCCCTTCTCTTGGATGAATTCAGCCATGGTGGTAGGGCATTTGATTTGGTAATCTTGATTCTCGACTGAGATAATCTCGGCTGTTCCCATGATGTGGCCACTTAACAGATGGCCTCCCAATTCATCGCCAAATTTCAGAGCCCGTTCAACATTGACATTGGAACCACACGCAAGAGAACCCAATGTGGTCCTCTCCAAGGTTTCTGGAATGATGTCAAATGTTACGTAGTCTCCTACTGAGGTTGCAGTTAGACACACTCCATCGATGGCGACAGAACCGCCGACTTCGAGGTCTTTAGTGGATGGAATATGAATTCCAATCGTCAAAATAGATTCCCCACTCATCGATTGAATACTGCCCGTGCCCTGAACGATACCAGTGAACATCTACTCATCACCTGCAAGATCTTCTTGGCGTTTTTGTGCCCATTGTAGGCTGAGAATTTTATCAATGATTTTCCGTGTTCCATCCAGATCCTCAGTCAATCCTTCAACACGGACGAGCTCGATGTGTCCGTATCCTCGCTCATCCAAACCCATCCGAATCGCTGATTCTGCATGTTTTTGGTCATAACCTAGGGCGATGATATTTGGCTCAACTACTGGAAGAATGTCGTACATTGGCATAGAAGGTGGATTACCGATCATGGCGTGGTCAACCGGTTTGAGGGCGGCAACCATCCGGCACCTCAAGTCCTGAGATGTGACCGGTTCGTGCTTGCGCATACGCACGGTTTCATCATGTGCGACCACCACCGTCAGGTGTTCCCCTAATGCCTTGGCTTGCTCCAGATAATGGAGGTGGCCCGCGTGAAGAAGGTCGAAAACGCCAACTGCCATCACACGTACCATCATATCACTCCATTTTTCATAGGTCAAAAGCCTTCATAATTTCTTCGCCAGTCAACATCGGAATGTCATGCTTGGCTGCATAGGCTCTTGCATCTTTCACACTGAGTGCACGATCTCCATCAGGTTGCAGCATCTCCGCTCCAATGGTACACGGAGCCAGTCCGGCCAAACGTGCGATTGCAACTGCCAATTCAGTGTGCCCTTGTCGAGTTTGCAATCCCCCTGGAGCTTCCCTACACAGTGGAATATGACCGGGTGTCCTGAACTCTTTTCCCAACGCAGCAATTGCCTCTATAGCAGATTCATTAGCCATTTCATTAGCCAATTCTCCGAATCTTCGGGTGGTCAATGCTCGATCATGGTCGGTAATGCCAGTGAATGTATCTCGATGATTGAGAGATAGGGTGAACGCACTTCTTGTATCATATTGTAAATCGTCAGTGATGAGAACTCCAAGGGTTGGATTTTCTGCAACTAAAGTGGGATGGGTATGGATATCTTGTAACCATGGGAGACCAAATTTTTCGCCAACATCATCGCCAATGGCTAGAAACAGAAGGCCTCCGCAATCTTGGCGCAGTCGTCTCATTACAGCAGGTGTTGCCGCAGCTGCGGGCCATAGCAAGTCGGTTTCGCATTCACGAAAATCAGAATCAAACACCATGACAGGTTTCCCTTCAGCGAAGGCAGCAGCAGCGCCATTCATCAGATTCGAAGATTCCATTGCCCTCATCCTCCGCAGGGGCCGAACAACCCCGTTAGTTTCGGTCCGTCGGGCACGGTCCATCTTTGAAAACGCGTCGATACTGCATCATAGATGCGAATTAGTTCGGCACACTATTCTTATGAGGGCCACCTCATCCCAGTCTATGCGCTCAGTACTGGCTCTCCTCTTGGTAGGCCTGCTTCTCATTTCAGTGCCAGCAAGTGCCGATTTTGAGGAAGTCACAGCAGATTCCGGATTGGAGTCCATCGACTCAGGTCCGTTGACAAATTGGGCTGCTTATGGCCCCGGAGTCGCTTGGGGAGATTATGACCAAGATGGCTATATTGATGTATTTCTGACAGCACGATTCGATCATCTGGGACAGGAAACCGCTGAGCTTCTGAACTATACTCACGTTTCCGAGATTCCAGAGAATCACAGTGACTTAGACGCCCTGCTTGCCGCGTCTACAGGACGCAGCCATCTGATGCGAAATGAAGGTAATGGAACCTTTGTCGACACCTCGTTTGAAGCCGGAGTTGGTGAAGATGGCGTCACTACAATCGGTGCAACTTGGGTCGATTTCGATGGCGATGGAGATGTCGATTTGTACCTCTCAAATTACGGACGTGCTGATTTGGACAATCCTGAAGGAACCGGTGCTACCAATCAGATGTTTCTCAACGAAAATGGATCATTCCAAGACGTCACTGCCCAAAGTAATCTGGGCAATCCTGGTCATTCATCCGGTTCGATATGGGTCGATTATGACCATGATGGTGACATGGATTGTTATTCGATGAACTTCGGAATGATTGACGAATACACAGGTCTATCTCGTGCTGAGACGAATATCTTGTATCGCAATGATGGTGATTCTAATGGTGATGGGATTCCTGAATTCAATGACCAGACCTCTGAGGCTGACGTGTATGGACATCATCACGAAATCGATTACGATGCCCCCAATTTTGAAACCCAGCTTGGTCCAGCATTGACTGTAGTACTGACTGGTTCAGCCAGTGCAAGTGGACAGATGTCATTACCTGAAGGTGTTCGCGAAGATCCTCACGGTTCAGGCC
>JAPYUB010000036.1:3005-15308 GCA_029942125.1 Candidatus Thalassarchaeaceae archaeon
GTTCAGGCCTCTCTTGGGCTGGCGTTTGGTTTGATGCCGATGGTGATGGTTGGGAAGATCTCTATGTCGCCAGTGATTTTGGTGTATCTCCAATCTATCACAACAATGGAGATGGAACATTTACCCTGTACACAGATTCGTTGAGTATGACCATGATTGGAACGGGTATGGGTGCCCATGCTGCAGATATTGACCTCGATGGCGACCTCGATGTGTGTCAATCCAACTTTGGTCCAAATTTTCTTTGGATGAATCAAGGAACTTCATTCTCAGAAGATGCTGAGACTGTCGGGATTAACACCAACATTCTGGTCAATTGGGATTGTCATTTCTTCGATTATGATTTGGATGGAGACATGGATCTCTGGTTTGGTGTTGGTCGCATCAATCAGTACATCTCGAACCAATACAATTCATTGTATAGAAACGATGGCGACCTCGATGGCGATGGATTCCTAGATTTTACCGATGTCGCAACTGAGTTGGGTATTGCTGGCGCCAACAAAACGATGGGTGTAGCACTGGCCGATTTCGATAATGATGGTGACCTTGATTTGATGATGGCACAATCCGATAGTCCACCTAGATTATGGCGAAATACTGCAGTTGAGGATGGTGCAGGTGGTTGGTTGAAAGTGCGTCTACACGGAGATGAGAACGGTTCCAATACACATGGCATTGGTTGTTTAGTTCAGGTATATTTGGAAGATGGCACGGTACTCATGCAACACGCCTACGCGGGTGATGGATTCCTCGGCAGCAGCGATCCGTCAGTGTACTTTGGTCTTGGCCAGAAAACCATTGACCACGTCGAAGTCACTTGGTCCACAGGTCACACTCAGATTGTAGAAGAGGTCGCCATTAATTCAGTCCTCGAAATCGAAGAAGAATTGCCGCCGTATGTTCCTGATTTCTCAGCCTACATCCTTGCTACGATGAGTCTTGGGCTCATTCTTCTTCTTTGGCCGCTGCTCCAAAGAAATTCATGATGAGAAGACCGGCAATGCCGAGTCCAATCAAACCTAGAATCAGAGTGCTCATCTCAATATCACTATTCGTTTGAGTCAGGGGTTCTTCACTCGGATTCGGCATGTAACAATCGAGTTCATCAAGACTGTGTTCTGCAAAGAACACATTGCATTGCAACGATTCAATCTCAGTGTTTCTTAGAATCACGTGGGACAATTTCGTTGTGGCGAGTTCAAATTCCACACCATCTAATTCAGGGTCGTTCTCGTAATAGAATGGATCCCCATCTCGTAAACGAGTAAATTGGTCTCGAATCAGTGCATCCATGGTTTCGCCCAATGCAGAATCGGGAAGATGATCTTCTGCGAGCATTCCAATGAGAGGATCTATGTGCCCTGGGGCATCGTCCTGATAAGCCAGATCGAGGTTGTTTGCAATTACTGAGTCACTGGTTATTTCACTGGATGTAGAGATATTGTCCAAACCGAAAGCGGTCCGAATATCTGCATAATCAGGAACGCCGTGATCGCGGCCTCGCTGGATATCTATGGCACAAAGATCCATGCCACCTGCTCCCGGCATTCCGAACAATTGGTTTCGGAGGTCGTCCCCGAAGTAGACATCATTTGCCGGCTGAGTTTGCATCGCCATACCTCGCAACATCGGCGCGATTCCCCCTTCTTCGGTGATGGGTTGTGTTGTCCAGAATCCATCGAAGAGACTCAGGTGTCCTTCTTCGATGGGCGCACGTTGCTCATCCACGCGCAGGAATGTATCGCCAATCTGTGAGTGTCCCATCCGGAATGCAACTGTGGCGAATGCACTGGTTACTTCAGGATTGACTTCGGGGTCGTGGCCTGAATAAGCATCCAATGTAACCCCTAAACTGGGCAGGAATTCTTCGTAGGTAATTGCTTGCATCTGCGCAGCCACAATTTTTCTGGCCCGTTGGTAAATATCTTCATCACTCCAATCTGGATTACGGTCTTGGATGCCTTCCGCCAATCGATTGTGTTCACGCATGAAGAGAACGTGCATTGCCATCAATGCGATGTGTTCGTTGGCCCTTGAATCGCCTGCGACAAAGCGAACATCAGCGCTGAAGCCAGCGAAAGACATGGGGGGTGCAGTGTCATCACCCTCTGCAGCAACCGGCAGCAAATCCCCGAAGACATTCTCACTGACTTTGAGTCCCCCTCCCTCAAATGTGCGCAGCCAGTTGCTGGTCTGTTCAGATGAGCCATAGATGACACTGCCATCAATCCACGATGTGATTGAGTTGGGGTGTTCACGGTGCACAACCTCATTCTCGGTGACATTGACGTACAATGATCTGAAGAAGCGTATTTTTGATCCACCGGGTGCCCCCATAACGGGATCATCCTCAGCGATATCGATATCAGCTGCTTCGGGTGTTCCATTTTCGCCGACTCGACCATTCTGTGTTAGAGTGAAATCGATTTCATGGGTGATGAATTGGCCCCACAGCCAATTGAAATCTGACAATCCACGTTCATCGTTGATGACTCCGGGTTGGGCACAAACGATGTTGCTGATATCTCGTGCGTTTGGCAGATTGGCCAACCCCATCCAATTGGCCTCAGGATCGTGGCTTGCATCCGCTACGCGACCCAGCATTGTCCCCGCTTGTCCCCAATCGGTATGAGCAGAATTCACACTCGAACCATTGGCACTGTGGAACTCGATTGGTTTCACATCCGCACTGTAATCTGCCGCAACTAATTCTGCTCCGACTCCACTTGGAAGAATTATCAGTAGGCAAAGCGCAACAGTGATGCTCATATTGGCCGAGACGGACCGAGGTACCACCCGTTGCATAATTACGGGGGAGAGGTCGAAATGGGTTAATTTGTCGGTCGAAAATTTGCGAACGTTCAAGACATACGAGGTGCAGGTAATATCGGTCTCTTGAAAATAAAAGGAGAATGCAACCGCACATCCTTTTCAACAGAGACCGTTTCGGCCGAGAGGCCAGAGGGGACCTAATGCCACTAAGACTTGGACCAGCCGGAGTACCCTTGTCCTGCAAAGGACGCACAATCGTTGAAGGAATGGATGATATTACCGCTCTCGGATTAGAAACGATGGAGATTCAAACAGTGCGAACTGTGGCTCCGCATCACTTCGATCAATATTGGCAAGCCGGCATCTTATCCTGGAAGACCGGATTTGAAATGAATCTCCATGGCCCCTACTATGCTGAGATTCTCGGCAACAAGCGGGAACGCAGTCGTACCCTATCCAAGATGGAGGCTAGTCTTCAGGCGGCGAAAATCATCAACGCACGACACATTACCTACCACGTCGGTCCTTATGGCGAATACAATCGTGGAGCAGAGGCCAATGAACAGGTTGCCAATGTCATGGCCGGTGTTGTTGACCGATGCGCCCAGATTTGGAACAACCAGGACGAGGCCGAAGATTACGCCGCCTTCCCTTGGATCATCGAGAACAGTCCTACATTAATTGGTGTTGAGACCAGCGGTCGACAGGAATTGTGGGGCAGTCTTGAGGAGGTTCTTGAGGTCACGAATCACGTTGAAGGAACTGTCCCTGTTCTGAATCTCGCTCACGTTCACGCGCGTGGGCACGGGGGGTTACGGACCAGTGAGGATTTTGGTGAATTGTTCGACCAAGTGCGTGAGACCATTGGTGGCAAGACGTTCTACTGCCACTTCAGTGGGATTGAGCATCGAATGGGGAATGCACTTCACTATACGCAAATCAAGAAATCCGATCTCAAATTCGAACCTTTGGCTGAATTCCTTGCCGAGGATGGCGATTGGCTTGACATCACGATGATTTCAGATTCCCCTTTGCTGGAACACGACGCCATGTTCATGATGCAACAATGTGAGCGAGCAAAGCATCGCCTCTTTGAGAAACAGGCTAGAGATGACCGTCGAAACAAGTTGGCCATTGCTCAGGGTATTGACCCTGCTGAACTCGCTGCCAGAGAGGCAGAGGAGAAAGCCAAACGTGAGGCGGCTGAGCAAGGAAAAAAAGCGCCTCCACCAGCCAAGGAAAAGAAGGAAAAGGCCCCCCCACCAGCCAAGGAAAAGAAGGAAAAGGCCCCTGCGAAAAAGAAAGCGGGAAAATCAAAGGATGATGGCCCGATGGTTATCGATGAAGAGGAAGACGACGACCTCTTTTGAGACTCTCATTTACCACCCGAAAGGGTTGATAATGCAAGGCCAGTGGCCTCGTTCCCACGCGGTGGTAACTCAGCTGGGAGAGTGCCAGACTGAAGATCTGGAAGTCGCCGGTTCAAGCCCGGCCCACCGCACCATTTTCTCTCAATCAAGCTTGATTGTTGAGCGTCTGTTTCTGAATATCATAAAGGAGAGTCAATCCTTTCTCTGCCATGTCCATGAGTTGATTCATCTGGGCGCGTGAGTAAGTTGATTCTTCTCCAGTACCCTGAACTTCGACCAACATTCCATCACTGGTCCCGATGACGTTCATGTCGACATCTGCGTTGGAATCTAGGATGTAATCCAAATCCATATAGATATCTTCACCGATGAGACCCACGCTGATTGCTGCGACATCAACAGGTAGAACGGCAGCCTCATGCGCGGCCTTATCTTCTGAACTGAGTTTGCGAGGACTCCATTCTCTTCCCGCATCTGCGGGCTTTCTATCTTCCGTTGGTAGGCACAAACCTTGGTCAATTAGTCTACGAACGCCGAGTCGCAGTGCCATAGTAGCTGCCGTAATCGAAGCACATCGTGTTCCTCCGTCGGCGTTTAGTATATCACAATCAACCGTCAAACTGTGAGGGCCGAGTTCTTCCAAATCAATCCCAGCACGAAGGCTTCGTGCCACCAATCGTTCGATTTCGTATGTGCGCCCTTTAGCGCCCCTGCGCTCTCTCTGGAAGCGTGAATCGGTTGAACCGGGAAGAAGACTGTATTCTGCATTGACCCAACCTTTTGTTGCATCACGAGGAAACCAGCGTGGGAGATTTCTCGCGCGCGTACAGCATGCTAGAACAACGGTATCGCCCTGCTTGTACAGAACGCTGGCAAGAGCGTTGGGTGTGAAGTTAAGTTCGACTTCAACATCACGCATCTCATCTTTTTCTCTAGTCAACTCTAGGTCGGTGTCCTTGAACTTGGCCATGCCTCGCCGACTCGGGTCTCATTCTTCAATCGCGCGGCGAGCGTGAAGGGGCCTCCAAGCGGCCCAAACTCCCTCAGTTGTCTCAATGTAAGGTCCGCCAATCAGATCCACACAATAGGGTACAGCAGGCCAAATTTCATCGATAATTTCACGAATAGAACGTGGACTCCCCGGCAGATTGAGAATCAGACTTTGACCTCGTACTCCTGCCGTTTGCCGACTGAGTACGGCGGTGGGAACATGTCGCAATGATATGGCTCGCATCTGCTCACCAAATCCAAGCAATATGCGTTCGCAGACCGCTTCGGTTGCATCTGGGGTCACATCACGAGGTGCTGGCCCTGTTCCTCCTGTAGTGATGATGACTGTGCAACCGGCCTCACACAATTGAATCAAGGTTGCCTCAATCAACTCTTGCTCATCAGGGATGATTCGCCGCTCAATGGTGACTGGATTGGATATAGCGAGTGAAAGAAACTCCGCAATCGCTGGTCCTGACAAGTCGTCGTAATCGCCTGAGGAAGCCCTGTCCGAGGCTGTGAGCACACCGAAAATCACAGGGTCCATGTCCGGTCGATGCCGTTCTCGCTAAGAAGACTACTCTTCTTCATCGAGGAACCCAGATCTCGCAGCTGCACGCCTCACCTTTCGTTCATCCCGCGGAATAGGCGCCCTTGATTCTATGTCTCTGGGTTTGCTTCCACCCGGCATTTTACCGGTCAGAACACTGGCCTTTGCATCATGGAATTCTGTTGCCGTGAGCCACCCATCTCTGCGCATATCTGCGAGTCGTTCCAATCGTTCAATCATTTCACTCGTGTCAACTTGAGTTTGCTTGCCATTCCCAAATTTCCTACCCCGAGCCCAAAGCAATTGCGACAGAGTTGCAGCGAGAAGTCCATACAATGCAATCCCTGTAAACATCAGAAATATGGCGACAACTCGCCCCCCAGTTGTGACCGGAGCATAGTCTCCATATCCAACGGTTGTTGCTGTGGTAATGGCCCACCATATGGCCTCAGGAAGTGTTTCGATGATAGTAGACGGACAATTTGGCTTACAGACCTGATAAGCATGCCGTTCAAACAGAAAGGCGATGAAACCACCTGTAAAGCCAATTGATGTGACGACGAAAATCAGATGCTGAATCTGGCGTTGAACAGGCGAATCCTCGCTGGTTTCATGGAGACCGAGCAGATTGGTTGCAATGAAATACACCTTTGTCAAATGAACCAATCTCAATAGAACGATGACTTTGATTAATGGGATGGCGGCTAGGATGACTGGCGTCAATCCCAGCATCCCCCAACTCTGAGCTCGCCACCATTCGGAGCGATCTTCAGTGAGGGATATGTCCTTGGCCAACTCAGCGACGAAGAATCCGACAATGGCCAAATCGAGTACCGCTAGAATCCAAAACAGTGTCGGATTGGAGTTCACCAAGTCTGCTTGGATGACAAATATGACGATTCCAATAGAGACAAGAGAGAAGATCAATTCAAGGTTCTCGACTCGAATCCAGTTCGACCACCAGAAGGTCTTGTCCTCGGCGACAGTTTCCTCCTCGGACATGAGGGTGCCAGCGGCGAAGAGGAGTTCTTGAGTGTTCGGTGCGCCCTTAGGGGCGCAATACCGATTCGTCAGGATTCAACTATCGTCGACGGCTTCCTCGTCGTCAACAGACTCCTCTTCGGGATCATCTGCATTGAATTCACTTTGTGCCTGTTTCCATTTATTAGCTGAACATAGCACTATGTTCGCGACTGGGTCTCCTGCTCTAACCAACGGATTCAATGCCAATCCGACAATTACACCCGTTCTGGGGCTCTCAATGCTGTGGGTTTGCTCTCCAAGCGGGTCGGTGACAAGAGCAATTTCCTGCCCCTTCTTGACGTGATCTCCTACATTGAAAAGGCTGTACAGAAGTCCACCGGCCTCTGCTCTGGCCCATTTTGAACGGCGTACAAGAAGTCTGACTGCAGGGAGCCTATTCCTCCTCTCAATCATCCCAAGGTGGCCCATCACGTTGAGAACACCTTCGATTCCAGAATGTACCGCTTCCATCTCAAATCGATGGGCAGTTCCAGCTTCCAACAGTATGGTTGGTGTTCCCTCCTTGGTGGCTGTTCGCCTTAGAGAGCCCTTTGGCCCAGAGGAATGTAGAATGATGTGCGTTCCAAAGGCCCGAGCGAGTTCCATACACTCCTCGCGATCAAAATTCGCGCGGATATGTGGAAGATTGGTTCTTGAGTGAGGCGCCGAGTGTAGGTCAATCAGGAAATCTGCTCGTTTGACTACAGACTGGAACAGCACGTGTGCAATTCGCTGCGATTGATTGCCCCGCTTCTTTCCGGGGAAGAGTCGGTTGATGTCCCTGTTATCTGGAGCCCCTCTTTGTTCAAGGAGCATCCCCTCGATATTGACTACAGGGACGCAGATGATGGTACCTGCCAACTCGTCGCGTGGAATCCTATCATCGTCCGTTCCAGCGATATGGTCATCCCCATGAATGAGATGATGAATCACTGATACGCCATTCAGTTCGTCTCCGTGAATGCCAGCAGTTAGGGCTAGAACTGGTCCGGGTTTGGTGCCGTGAATGATGTATACTGGAATGTCACGGGAATTTCCAGCGGGGCCATCGCCTAGTTCAAGAGAAACCTCTACCCCCGTACCCGGTGCAATCTCCGTCCCCTGGAAATGAAAGGAATTCCTGTCGGCCACGTTGCGCCCACATCCTCATTCAATAACAATCCCTGCCCTGCTGCAAATCCTTTACACCATTGATATGCGAGAGTTCAAGAACCCCCGCAACCCGGTGTAAATTCCCGGAGGTAATGGAGTGCCGCATCTTCCACAAACTGCACGACCGACCATTGTTCTCTGCCCGGGCTGTCGCGCAGCTCAAGCAGAACGTGCTCGTGCGGATGCGGTCTTCTGACCCTCCACAGGAGTAGCTCGAAATGTCTAACCCAGAAGAGTTTGAAAATGAAATTCGTGCGGTCAAAGAAGCCGTACCAGATGCAGATGAAAGTGCGATAGCGAAAGAATTCGCTCGCTACAAAGATGAGTTTCTCGTTCCACCAAAACAATCCCTTCGTAGCGTGATTGAACATTTTCAGAAAGAGGCCGGCATGGAAGTCTCTGCCCCTAACACATCCGCTCCCCGAGCCACCAAATCGGTTGAACGCTTTTCCGATCTTGCCTCAGACGATACCAATGTCACCATCGAGGTTGAAGTCGTCACTTACGTGCCTCGTATGCAGATGGTGCGTGGTGAAGAGAAACAGATTGCATTTGGTTGGATTGAAGACAATCCTTGGCAAGAAGGCGGAGAACGAACTCGCTGGGATTTCAAAGATTGGGGAAACCATGCCGAGAATCTGAGTCCAGGTAGCGTGGTCCGTTTAGAAGGAGTTTCAGTGAATGAATGGAACGGGAAATACTCCCTCAACATCAATCAAACCAGTCGAGTTGCCGTTCTTCGAGCGAGTGAACGTAAGGTGGTCATGGCTCCCTCTGAACCCACTTCTATCGAGCGTGTGCTGACAATGGATGGATTCGCAACTGTTGTCGCTCGCGTCATCACTGCCGAACAACGAACGGTCAACAAGAAGGACGGTAGTGGAACAATTGATCTTGTCAAAGGTCGTTTGGCTGATGACACTGGAACTATTGGCTTTGCTTGTTTTGGAGAATTCAATCACCCTGTTGGCGCCCTTCTCAAAATTGAGAGTGCTGCAATTCGTCGCTTCCGCGACACACCAGAATTGAATATTGGTGAACGAACCAAGGTTGAAATCTATCATGATGAGGGATTTTCCAGCCTTGAGAATCTTGAAGTATCATCTGTGATACAAATTAGTGAACTTCGTGATGGAGCCACTGATGTTGGCATTACAGTTCAACTGACATCTTGGTCGAGTCGAACCTTCACCGGTAAAGACGGGGTTGAAAAAACCGTTTGGGGTGGCGATGCCGTTGACCCAACGGGTGCCTGTCGCCTCACTGCGTGGTCTGAACTTCCCATTGATGAAGGGTCTTTACCGCTTGCTATACGACTGAGTAATGTCCGCGTACGTTCATGGCAAGGCACTCCTGATTTGACTGTGGACAGGGTCGAACAAGCCGAGATTCTCGATACCATCCCATGGGAGGTCATCGATGCCAGTACTCATTCCGTCGAGGTGAATTTTTCAGAACTGCTCTCGGGCGGCTCTCGTAGTGGAGTAACCAGTACAGCGACAGTCATTTCAGTTCAATCCGGTTCGGGCATCATTCATCGATGTCCTGAGTGCAATAAGGCCATGCGCGATGGTGCCTGCCGAGATCATGGCCCGCAAGCTGGAAAAGAAGATTTACGTTTACGTATCATCCTCGATGATGGTCAGACGAACGGTGCGTTGATTCTCGGCCGCGTAAGTGCTGAAGCATTCTTGGGGCAAACGATGGCCGACGTTCAGGCCGCCACAAAGAATGATGGTGGTGAAGCCTTCTTGGCAGATTTACGAAGTCGAATGCTTGGTCGCCAGCACACATTCACTGGTCGAGCAATGATTGACGCACAAGGCGCTCTACTCATGGCTGACAGTTTTGCTTTGACCGACCTAAATCTTGAGGAATTGGCCAATGAAGTTCGCGAACGCTGGGGGGTGTTCGCATGATTGGTAATCAACAACGTAGCCGCCGTCAGACGGCGACGCGTCTTTTCGCAAAGGAATTCTATGAATCCAGTCTACCTGACGGAGGTCAGGGTGAATATGATCCCCGCTTCATCGTCACCAAATTGGGTGCCCGTGTGAATCGCATGTTCGTTGCTGGTCTCATTGAGCGACTTGAGCGAAGAGATACTGAACGAGGTCCTATGTTCAGTGGTGCTGTTCGTGATCCGACTGGTTTACATCTGTGGAGTGTAGGTTCATTCCGACCCGAATTGCACATAGAGATGGAGGAATTGGTCGCTCGATTTGATGGAGGCGATCGCTTCCTGATGGCTTGTATTGGCAAGTCCAATCATTATATCACAGAAGATGGTGGATTCCGTTGCCGCATGCAAATGGAAGATTATGCCATCATCGATCGAGAAGTTTACGCTACATGGTTGGTTGAAACAGCGAACCATACAATGCGTCGAATCGATGCACTAGGAAAGGCGCAATCAGCCGAAACAACTGATTCAAACGCACTACGTGATGCGGGCGTTCCAGGGGATTTGATCGATGGATTGGGACTCGCAATGAACCATTACGGTGATTGGGATGCAGAGGGGTACAAAGTGGGCGTTCTTCAGGCGCTCAGTTTAGCCGAGGGGCGCGTCACATTTGAGGAACATGAAGCATCTTCACCGGTCTCTGAAGAGTCTGTAACTGATAACGAGAGCATTGAAACTGAATCCACTGAATCCCTCTCTTCTTCCGTTGGCGATTTGGATATCGAAACCGCGGTTCTTGAGATTATTGCAAAACATGCAGGCGCAGAAGGCATCGATATTGATTCAATCATGAAACACTGTGCTCAACGTGGATTGAATGATGAAGATTCCATTGAGGACGTCCTTTTCTCTCTACGAGATGATAAATGTGAGATTATGGAACCTCGATTTGGTTGGTACAAGCCAATGTGAGACCCGTCCCTTAGGGACGGTTCGCCCCCGCTACTTTCAAGTTCGTTCCATGGTGTTGCCCCCCTGAGGCGTGACCATGGCACAGGCGGGAACAGTGTTTATTCGGAGTTTTGACGGAGATTGGTTGCAATTCGATAATTGCCATATTTCAGTTAATATTCGCCGCCGAATTACCCGTGAAGTAAAGCGTGGTGGCGAAGGCGATGACCTAGTTGATGAAGGTGCAGAATCTGCTGTTTTCACGATGCAAGGCCACCTCGGAATCGCTGGATACCGTGAGGTTTTGAACATATTCCGGAGTGCTGAAGTCTGGCTGCTTGATCCCTTCACAGAGACCGAGATTAAAGTTGCATTTCATAGGCTTCAATATGACGGTGATGATGGTGCCTATTCCTTTGAGTTAATCGAGGATGTGATTTAGATGGCAACCAACGCCGAGGAATCCGCCGATCTCCTCTACGCCATGCGTGCAGTCATGGTTATGCTAGGATCGGGTATTGGGCTTGAAGCTGCAATGCAAATGATTGGAAGAGGAGGATATGGTGTAATTTCAAAGGATTTTCTCGAGGTCATTGACAATCTCCAACGTGGCGCGAAGTTGGAACAGGAATTCTCACGGCTGAGTACGAAAGCCAGTAGTAAGGGGTATTCCCGATTTCTCAACACGCTGAGGACCAACGTCACAAGCGACACCGATTTGGTTCGTGCACTGACACAGCAATCCGATCGTGAGGAAGAGGAGCGTAATGATAAACTGGCTGAGTACATCGAAAAGTTGTCAGGGATGCCCACAATCTTGTTGACATTCGGAATGTTATCTCCGATTATTTTCGGTATCGGTGCAATGTTGCCTGTTATCGCTCCTGGTGCGATGAGCCTACCAGGCATGGGGATGTTGAATACCGTCAAGGCTCTATTCGGCCCAGCATTGTTCCTCACGATGATTTTGATGGGATTGGTGGGGTACAAGGCCCATTCAAGTGATCCAGGGGTGATTTGATGCAATTGCTTTGGAATTTTTATGAACTATTGGGTCAGAGTCTATTCCTTGTACTAGCCGTACCCCTCGCACTCCCCTGCCTTGCTGGCGCCATGCCAGGATACCTTGAACGTCGCCGCCGCCGACAGTTGGAGGAGGCTCTTCCTGAAGTTCTAGAATCGATTTCATCCAGCATCGGAGCGGGCCTTGGCCTTCAACAGGCTTTGACTGAAATATCGCGAACCCGACAAGATGAAACTGGGAAGTTGTTGAGTCAGGCTATTGAGCGCTCGCGTACAACCTCATTTGATGCCGCGTTGGCCGAATATGCAATCAACAGCCGCAGCATCCTCGTTCAGCGTGTAGTAAATCTCCTGTCCACCGCTCTCGATCAGGATGCGCCATTGGGAGAGGTCACCAATTCGATGTCAATTGAATACGATCGTTTGAACAAACTCATCAATGTCAGAGAGAAGGAGATGACAGGACAATCCTTCCTAATTCTCATGTTGATGTGCCTCCTTCTCCCAGGTGTTATGGGATTCATGTTCGCAGTCTTTGGCCTTGCTGCTACCGGGGCCTACTG